>CAKUJL010000031.1 GCA_934661715.1 uncultured Oscillospiraceae bacterium
AAAGCTGGTGAAGCAATGGAATTAAGACCGGAAGAGATTTCAAGAATCATCCGTTCTCAAATCAAACACTATGAAGCGAGAATCAACCAGTCTGAGACCGGTACCGTCATTCTGATCGGCGACGGCATCGCGAAGGCCGCGGGCCTGACCGGATGCATGGTCAACGAGCTGCTGGAATTCCCCGGCGGCGTGTACGGCATGGCGCAGAATCTGGAAGAGAACTCCGTTTCCATCGTTATGCTCGGTAACGAAGAGGGCATCCGCGAGGGCGACACCGTTCGCCGCACGGGCCGCGTCGTTTCCGTTCCTGTCGGCTATGAGCTGATCGGCCGCGTTGTCGACGCTCTGGGCCAGCCCATCGACGGCAAGGGCCCCATCGAGGCCAAGCAGTACGCCGCCATCGAGTCTCCCGCCCCCGACATTCTGAAGCGCAAGAGCGTCTCCGTTCCGCTTCAGACCGGTATCAAGGCCATCGACTCCATGATCCCCATCGGCCGCGGCCAGCGCGAACTGATCATCGGCGACCGCCAGACCGGTAAGACTACCCTGGCCTCCGACACCATCATCAACCAGAAGGGCAAGGACGTCATCTGCATCTACGTCGCCATCGGCCAGAAGCGCTCGACGGTTGCCCAGCTCGTTTCCACGCTCGACGCCGCCGGCGCTATGGACTACACCATCGTCGTCTCGGCGACTGCTTCGGAGCTCGCGCCGTTACAGTACATCGCGCCGTATTCCGGCTGCACGATGGGCGAGTTCTTCATGCACGAGGGAAAAGACGTCCTCGTCATCTACGACGACTTAAGTAAGCACGCCACGGCGTACCGTGCGCTGTCTCTGCTCATCCGCCGTCCGCCCGGACGTGAAGCATACCCCGGCGACGTTTTCTACCTGCACTCGCGTTTACTGGAGCGTGCGGCCCGTATCGCGCCGGAGTTCGGCGGCGGCTCTCTGACCGCCCTTCCCATCATCGAGACGCAGGCGGGCGACGTTTCCGCTTACATCCCGACGAACGTCATTTCCATCACCGACGGCCAGATCTTCCTGGAGACCGAGCTGTTCCACTCCGGCGTCATGCCGGCGGTCAACCCCGGTATCTCGGTTTCCCGTGTCGGCGGCAACGCCCAGATCAAGGCGATGAAGAAGGTCGCCGGCAATCTGAAGCTTCTGTACTCGCAGTACAGAGAGCTGCAAAGCTTCGCGCAGTTCGGCTCCGATCTGGATAAGGACACCAGAGACCGTCTCGAGCAGGGCGCACGTATCGTGGAGGTCCTCAAGCAGGACCGCAACGCGCCTGTTGACGTTGCGTATCAGGTCTGCATCCTGTACGCGGTCATCGGCGGCTACCTCAAGGACGTGCCCGTTGATCGCATCCGTGCGTTTGAGACCGAGCTCTATCCCTGGATGGAGGCCAATGCCGCGGACGTTCTGTCCGCCATCCGCGAAACGAAGGATCTGAGCAAGGAAACGGAAGCGCTTTTGAACAAGGCCATTACTACCCGCGTCGCCGAGTTCTTACAACATCAATAAGAAGGAGGCGCGCACATGGCCGGCTTATCCACAAAAGCGATCAAAAACCGCATCAAGAGTATGCAGTCCACCCGCCAGATCACCAAGGCCATGGAGCTGGTTGCAGCCTCCAAGCTGCGCTCCGCGCAGGCCAAGGCGATCTCCAGCCGTCCGTATTTCCAGACTCTGTACGCGGCAATGGACGAAATCGCGGATACCAACAACGATTTTTCTTCGCCGTATCTGCACGCCAACCCCAACGGCAAGCCCGCCTACGTTGTCATCGCGGGCGACCGGGGCTTGGCTGGCGGCTATAACAACAATGTCCTCAAGCTGGCATATTCGCAGATGGAGGGCAATGCCGCCGTGCTTCCGATCGGCAAGAAAGCCGTGGAATTTTTCCGGCGCAAGGGCGTAGAGGTCATCACCGAGAGCTATGCGGAGGCCGCAAGCGTCTCGATCGGCGACTGCTATACGATTGCAAAAATGCTGGCCGACGGGTTCCTCGACGGTTCCTTCGGCAAGCTCACGCTCGGCTATACGAACTTCGTTTCGATGCTCTCGCAGACGCCGAGTACTCTTGATCTTCTGCCGCTGCGTATCTCGGACGCAAAGCATCCGCCGCGGCACCCCATTTTGTACGAACCGGGCAGCGAGGCCGTTTTCAACGCCATCGTTCCGGAATACCTCGGCGGACTTCTTTACGGCGCACTGTGTGAGTCGACTGCTTCCGAGCAGGCCGCACGCCGCACCGCCATGGACTCCGCCACCAAAAACGCCGACGAGATCATCGACGATCTGAATCTCCGCTACAACCGTGCCCGTCAGGGCGCCATCACGCAGGAGATCACCGAAATCGTCGCCGGCGCAGAACAGTCTTGAAAGGAGTGACCGTATTGCCTAATACCGGTACTGTCGTGCAGGTTGTCGGACCTGTCCTTGATATTCGCTTCCCCGACGGTCAGCTTCCCAATCTGAATAACGCGGTGACGCTGCAAAATGGCGACCGCACCATCGTGGCTGAGGTTGCGCAGCAGATCGGCGACGGCGTCGTCCGCTGCATCGCGATGAGCTCCACCGATGGACTCGTCCGCGGCACCGAAGCCGTCGACACCGGCTCTCCCATCACCGTTCCCGTGGGCGAAGCGTGCCTCGGCCGTATCTTCGACCTCATGGGCAACCCCCTGGACGACCAGCCCATTGACGACAAGCTCGAGCGCTGGCCCATCCACCGCGAGGCCCCGTCCTACGCCGAGCAGGAATCCTCCACGGAGATCCTCGAAACTGGCATCAAGGTCGTTGACCTCATCTGCCCGTATGCAAAGGGCGGCAAAATCGGTCTGTTCGGCGGCGCAGGCGTCGGCAAGACCGTTCTGATTCAGGAGCTCATCTACAACATCGCGACCGAGCACAACGGCTACTCCGTGTTCACCGGCGTCGGCGAGCGTACCCGTGAGGGTAACGACCTGTACTTCGAAATGAAGGAATCCGGCGTTCTGGAGAAAACCGCGCTGGTCTTCGGCCAGATGAACGAACCGCCCGGAGCGCGTATGCGCGTGGGTCTTTCGGGTCTGACGATGGCGGAATATTTCCGTGACGTCAAGCACCAGGACGTGCTTTTGTTCATCGACAACATCTTCCGCTTCACGCAGGCCGGCTCCGAGGTCTCCGCACTTCTCGGCCGTATGCCGTCCGCCGTCGGCTACCAGCCCACGCTGGCCACCGAAATGGGCGCACTGCAGGAGCGCATCACCTCCACCAAGGACGGCTCCATCACCTCCGTTCAGGCTGTCTACGTCCCCGCGGACGACCTGACCGACCCCGCGCCTGCCACCACGTTCGCGCACCTGGATGCAACGACGGTTCTCGACCGTTCCATCGCGTCTCTCGGCATCTACCCCGCCGTTGACCCGCTGGACTCGACGTCGCGTATCCTCTCTCCGGACGTTGTCGGCAAGGAGCACTATGAGGTGGCCCAGTCCGTCATCCATATCCTCCAGCGCTACAAGGAGCTTCAGGATATCATCGCCATCATGGGCATGGACGAACTGTCCGAGGCCGATAAGCTGACGGTCAGCCGAGCCCGTAAGGTGCAGCGCTTCCTGTCGCAGCCGTTCCATGTCGCCGAGCAGTTCACCGGCATGGCCGGCAAGTACGTTCCCGTTCGCGAAACCATCCGCGGCTTCAAGGAGATCGTGGAAGGCAAGCACGACGATATCCCCGAGTCTGCCTTCCTCTTTGCCGGAACGATCGACGACGTCGTCGCCAAGGCGAAAGGCGGCAATGCATGAGCAGCTTCCATCTGCAAATCGTGACCCCCGACGGGCTGTTCTATGACGGACAGGCGGAAAGTCTGAACCTGCGTGCGGCGCAGGGCGGTCTGACCATCCTGCCGCGTCACACGAACTTTGTCACCACCGTCGGCATGGGCCCCGCCAAGGTCGTTCTGGACGGAAATGCCCGCACGGCCGCGTGCATCGGCGGTATGCTGAGCGTCGTCAACGGTGAGGTTCGCCTGATCGCCACGACGTTCGAGTGGGCCGAGGACATCGACCGCGAACGCGCCAAGTCGGCATTGGCCCGCGCAGAGGAAAAGCTGGCAGACGCCTCCTTGTCCAAGGAAGAGCATCGCCTCGCCGAATCCGCCAAGCGCCGCGCCCAGGTCCGCCTGAGCATCCCTGTGGCATAATAACATCAAAAGCCCGCTGCTATGCAGCGGGCTTTTCATCTTAATAACCTCGTAGAGTTTCGCGTCCGCAGACGCGAAATAAAATAGAAATCCATTTTATCCGGCGGCTTTGCCGACCGGAAAAATTCCTCTCGCCTCGCAAGTGTGGAATTTTTGCCCCGTTGGGGCAAAAATTATGCGCGCAGTCGAGGCGCAGCCTCTTTGTCAAAAAAGCCCCTGCTTTTTTGACAATAAAAAAACGGCCAGCACTGCTGGTCGTCTTTTATGGAGCGGGTGACGAGGCTCGAACTCGCTACCTCCACCTTGGCAAGGTGGCGCTCTACCGGATGAGCTACACCCGCATTTCTCAAATGCGAGTATTATTATAGCAAAGAATCTGAAAAAGTCAAGCCCTATCTTTGATTTGCCGCATAATTTTGTAAAATCGTATCGGGATTTTCTTCCGGCGTTTCCGAAGGCTGTTCCGACGGGGTCTCGCCGGACGGGTTTTCCGGCTGCTCGGGCTCTGCGGGGGTTTCCGGCGTCACGGGCGTCTCCGGCGCGGACTCTTCCCCGGTCGGCGCTTCCGGTTCCTCGGGAGCCGGGCAGGCGGGATATTGCTCGCGGTCCCACGAATAGTCCGCCATATCCTCGTCGTAGCGCAGGTTCAGCCCCGTCTGTGAGAGCACGTCCTGCATAAGGTCCAGATGGTACCACTGCGAATCGAGCGAAATGAGGTTCCACCAGTAATCTTCCCCGTCGCGCTGCCCTTCGACCACCTGACACTCGAGCCCCGCCTCCCGGCAAAGAAGCGCCCAGCTCTGCGCCATCGACCAGCTTGTGGCATAGCCCTCGCACAGAAGCGAGTACACTGGCGTCTTCGTTTCGCGCTCGGTATAGGAAAAACGCTCGGTGAGATACGAATACAGCAGCTGCATTTTGTCCCAGTCGCTTTCGCGGATGCGCACGTAGACAGACGCCGCGCTCAGGGTATCGGCGACCTGCTTTGCCATGCTCTCGAGCGTGCGCGAAGGCTCGGGATACGCAAACGAGACCTCCGCGATTCTCGGCGTCGCGCCCTGCGGGTAATTCTCTAACGTCACCTCCGGCATCGCCATGAGCCGGTCGAGATTTTCCTCGTAATAGTCCCTGGCCAGCGCCGCATAGTCCGGCTCCTGCGCGTAGCCCGCGTAAACGGTGAGCACCGGGTCGTAATTGTCCATCGACTCGCGCAGCCGCCGCTCCAGATCGCGCGTGTTGCTGACATACGGAATGTCGGAAAGCGCCGTTTTGGTCTCGCGGAAGGTGATGTCCACGTGAATTTCGTAGTAGGAAACGATGAGCGTGCACTCGTGCGTCATGTAGTCGACCGCGTAAGCGCCCGCCGGGTCCTCTCTTGCCACGGAGTAGGCCGCCGCGGCCAGATCATCCTCCAGAACGCCCGTGTACTGCTGGGCGCGGATGACGCCGTGCTCGACTCCCCCGCGCACAAAATCGCGGATGGCCCGGCGAAGACCGGCGTAGTCGCCGACGTTTACGACGTTCGAGTCCTGCTGCTCGGCTTGCGTCTGGCTGTGCGCCGAAACGCGCGTATAGCTCGACGGAACGAAGCGGCTGCACGCCGAAAGCGCCGTACAAAGCGCCAGCGTCAGCGCCGTCAACCGAACCTTCCTCATCCCGCTTCGCTCCTTTCGCCTGAAATCTGCCTTTTTTGACTATATATCGTCATTATAGCGCTTGAATCCCTCGCCGAGCACCTGGTGCGCGGGCTGGACGATCATAAACGCGTTCGGGTCGATGCACTGCACGAGCTGCTTGAGCTCGGAGATCTGCCGGCTCTTGACGGCCGTCATCAAAACGGTCTTGGGCTGGCCGGTGTAGCCGCCGCGTCCTTCCAGAAACGTCACGCCGCGGTCCAGCTGCTTGTCAATCGCGCGGTACACGTCCTCATAGCGCTCGGAAATGATGAGCACAACGCTCGAATAGTCAAGCCCGTACAGCACCGCGTCCAGCACGCGCGAGCAGATGAAAAGCGTGATGGCGCTGTAGAGCGTTTTGGAAATGTCGCGGAACACAAGGCCCGTGAGCACGAGAACGCAGGTATCGATCGCCAGTGTCACATAGCCCATCTTCACCTCGCGAAGGTGCCGCTTTAATAGCCGCGCAAGAATGTCCGTGCCGCCCGTTGTCGCGCCCGGAAGAAACACGAGCCCGAGTCCCGCGCCGGTGAGCACGCCCCCGAAAATCACGCCCAGCATCGTCTCGACCTGCGGCGCGGGCAGCCCCGACAGAAGGTCAATGAACAGCGAGTTGCAGGCCATGCCGATCAGAGACCCGAAGAAAAAGCCCCGTCCGAGCCGCCGGTACCCCACGATAAAAAGCGGAATGTTCATCACCGCCGTATAAAGGCCGATGCCGCCGCGCCCCAAAAGCCGCTGCAAGATCATCGCGATACCGCTTAAGCCGCCGACGTTCAGCGAATTCGGCACCAGAAACAGGTTAAAGCCCAGCGCGAACATCGCGTTTCCGACCACCAAAAGCGCACAGTACCGAACTATGCTCCAGACCGGTTTTCTTTCCATGTCGCAAGCCTCCTGTAATCATCAGATATCCAACGAAATCTGCGTTTCCTCCGTGTCCTCCTGCCGCAGAAGGGCGCCCGCGCCCGGAATGGTTCTTGCGCGGTAGCGTGCCTGATTGGCGATCGCGCTGTCCGGAAGCGTCTGCACGCGCACGACCTTCGCGTTCTTCTTGAGCGTCATGACCGCGACGCCCTGCGTGGCTCTCGTCGTCTTCGCGCTCAGCTGCGCCGTCGAGAAGATGAGCGCCCGCGAGTCCGAAGCAAAGAGCACCAGCTCTTCCTCCTGCGACAGCGCGAGGACGGATACCAGCGGGCTCTTGTCGGAGTACGCGCCGGTGAGCTTTCTGCGGTTCGTCTTCGTCGCGTAGCCGGCCAGCTCCACCTTCGCGCACTTGCCGTTTTCGAAGACAAACAGCAGATTTCCCGAATAATCGCCGGGGAAGACGGCGGCAAAGAAGCTTTCTCCCTCGTCGAAGCCGAGCTTGCTGGGAAGATAGTCTCCGAGCAGCGACGCTTTTCCGTCGTCGAAGTCGGAAAGCCGCGTCTTGTAGACCTGGCACCGGTCGGTGAAGACGAGAAGCTCGGCGCTGTTCGTCGTCTCGCGGCTCATAAGAAGGCCGTCGCCCTCCTTGAACTTCTGTTCGCCGGACATCCGCAGCGACTGCGGCGTGATCTTTTTGAAATAGCCCTCGCGGGACAGGAAAACCGTGACCGGGTAGTCGGGCACATCCGGCTCGTCTGGCACATCCAGCTCGTGGTCAAAGACGAGCTGCGTCTTTCGCGGCTGGCCGAATTTCGCGCTGACAGCCTCGAGCTCCTTGCAGATGACGGCCTTGATCTTTCTGTCCGAGCCGAGAAGCTCCTCAAGCTCCGCGATCTCTTTTTCGAGGCTGTCGGTCTCCTGCAAGCGGTTGAGCAGGAATTCTTTGTTGATGTTGCGCAGCTTGATCTCCGCGACGTACTCGGCCTGCACCTGGTCGATGCCGAAGCCGATCATGAGGTTCGGGATGACCTCGGCGTCGAGCTCCGTTTCGCGGATGATGCGGATGGCCTTGTCGATGTCGAGCAGGATCTTGCCGAGGCCCTTCAGCAGGTGCAGCTTGTCCTTTTTCTTTTGCAGCTGGTGATACACCCGCCGCTTGACGCACTCGCAGCGCCACGCCGTCCACTCCTCAAAAATCTCGCGCACGCCCATCACGCGCGGCATGCCGCCGATCAGAATATTGAAGTTGCAGCCGAACGAGTCCTGAAGCGTCGTGGTCTTGAACAGCTTCTGCATGAGCTTGTCCGGGTCCGCGCCGCGTTTTAAGTCGATCGTGAGCTTCAGACCGTTTAAGTCCGTCTCGTCGCGCATGTCGGCAATTTCGCGGATTTTGCCGGCCTTGATGAGCTCGGCGACCTTGTCCATGATGATCTCCGTCGCCGTGGTGTACGGGATCTCATAAATTTCGATCATGTTCCCGTCTTTGACATAGCGCCATCTCGCGCGCAGGCGGAACGTTCCCCTGCCGGTTTTGTAAATTTGCAGCATTTCGGAGCAATCGTAGAGAATTTCGCCGCCCGTGGGGAAATCCGGCGCGGGAAGGGTGTCGAGCAAATCCGCGTCCGGGTTTTTGATCAGCGCGATGGCCGTCTTGCAGACTTCCGTCAGATTAAACGAGCAGATATTCGACGCCATGCCGACCGCGATGCCCATGTTGGCAGAGACGAGCACGTTCGGAAACGTCGTCGGCAGCAGCGTCGGCTCTTTCATCGTGCCGTCGTAGTTGTCTGTAAAGTCGACGGTATCCGCGTCAATGTCGCGGAAGAGCTCGGTGCAGATGGGGTCTAATTTTGCTTCCGTGTAACGCGAGGCCGCGTAGGCCATATCGCGCGAGTAGACCTTGCCGAAGTTGCCCTTGGAGTCTACAAACGGGTGCAGCAGCGTCTCGTTGCCTCTGGCAAGCCGGACCATCGTCTCATAGATGGCGGCGTCGCCGTGGGGGTTTAAGCGCATGGTCTGGCCCACGATGTTGGCAGACTTCGTCCGCGCCCCTGTGAGCAGGCCCATTTTATACATCGTATAGAGTAATTTCCGGTGCGACGGCTTAAAACCGTCAATTTCCGGGATCGCGCGGGAGACGATGACCGACATCGCATAGGGCATGTAGTTCTGCTCGAGCGTCTGGCAGATGGGCTGCTCCATCACCTCGGCACGAAGCCCCTGCACATGCGGGTCCATTCTCTTCGGCGCGTCCGGTTGTTTTTTCTTCGCCATATTTTTTCGTTCCTTCGTTTCGCGGCTTACGACACATCCAACTGGTCTAAATATTTATACCCATTTTCGGCAATATGGTCTTTTCTGCCCTGCAAATTATCGCCGAGCAGGAGGTCGAAGACCTCCTGCGTGAGCGCCATATCCTCGGGCATGACCTTGATGAGGCGTCTTGTTTCGGGGTTCATGGTCGTCATCCACATCATTTCCGGGTCGTTTTCGCCGAGACCCTTCGAGCGGTTGATCGACGTCTTTTTTCCCTCGAGCTTTTTGAGAATGTCGCTCTTTTCGCTTTCCGTGTAGGCAAACCACGTCTTGTCCTTGCAGGTGATCTCATACAGGGGCGATTCCGCGATATACACGTATCCCTGCTCAATCAGCGTCGGGCACAGCCGGTAGATCATCGTCAGGATCAAGGTCCGGATCTGATAGCCGTCGACGTCCGCGTCGGTGCAGATGATGACCTTGTTCCAGCGCAGGTTCGCCAGATCAAAATTGGACAAATCCTTTGCCTTTTTCGTCTGCACCTCCACGCCGCAGCCGAGCACGCGGATGAGGTCTGTGATAATATCGGACTTGAAAATGCGGTCGTAGTCCGCCTTCAGACAGTTGAGAATTTTGCCGCGCACGGGCATGATGCCCTGAAATTCCGCGTCGCGCGAGAGCTTCACGGAGCCCAAGGCAGAGTCGCCCTCGACGATGTAAATTTCGCGGCGGGAGACGTCTTTGGTGCGGCAGTCGACAAATTTCTGCACGCGGTTGGAGATATCCAGATTGCCGGTCAGCTTCTTTTTGATGTTCAGGCGCTGCTTTTCCGCGCTCTCGCGGCTTCGCTTGTTGATGAGCACCTGATCGGCGATGCGGTCGGCCTCCTGCTTGTTCTCAATGAAATACACGTGCAGCCGTTCGCGGAAGAACTCTGTCATCGCATCCTGCACGAATTTGTTGGTGATCGCCTTTTTCGTCTGGTTTTCGTAGGAGGTCTGCGTGGAGAAGCAGTTCGTCACCAGCACCAGACAGTCGGCCACGTCCTGAAACGTGATCTTCGACTCCGACTTTGTGTATTTGTTCGTCGATTTGAGATAGGCGTCGATGGCGTAGACAAACGCGTTTTTGACGGCCTTCTCTGGCGCCCCGCCGTACTCCAGCCACGACGAGTTGTGGTAAAACTCCAGCCGGTTTATCTTGTTGGAAAAGCACAGCGCCGCCGAAATTTTGACCTTGTACTCGGGCTTATCCTCGCGGTCGCGGCCCTTGCGCTCGGCCTCCCAGAACTGCGGCATGGTAAGCGCCTGCTCTTCGGTCAGCTCGCGCACATAGTCCAGAATGCCGTTTTCATAGAGAAAATCCGTCTGCTCGAACTTTCCCGGCGCGGTCTCGAAGCGGAAGCGGAACGTCACGCCCGCGTTCACGACCGCCTGCCGCTTGAGCGTGTCTTCAAAGTATTCCTTCGGGATGTTGATGTCCGTGAACACGTCGAGATCGGGCAGCCAGCGGAAGGTCGAGCCGGTTTTTTTCCGGTCGGCGGGCTCTTTTTTGAGCTTTCCGACAATTTCGCCCCGCTCGAAGTGGAGCGAATACTTAAATCCGTCGCGCCGGATAACGGCGTCAAAATAGCGCGAGGCATACTGCGTCGCGCACGCGCCGAGACCGTTGAGTCCTAACGAATATTCATAGTCGCCGCCCGCGTTGTTGTCGTATTTGCCGCCGGCGTAGAGCTCACAGAAAACGAGCTCCCAGTTGTACCGTCCCTCTTTTTCGTTCCAGTCGACAGGACACCCGCGGCCGAAGTCCTCGACCTCGATCGAGCAGTCCTGATACCGTGTGACGGTAATGAGATTGCCGTGACCTTCTCTTGCCTCGTCGATGGCGTTCGATAAAATTTCAAATACGGCGTGCTCGCAGCCGTCCAGACCGTCTGAGCCGAAGATGACCGCCGGACGCTTTCGCACCCGGTCCGCGCCCTTGAGCGCGGAAATGCTGTCATTGCCGTAGCCTTGCTGTTTTTTCATGCCTGCTCCTTCTATTTTGTGCTACTGCTGGGGATAATTACCCATTTTATTGTATTTAGTATACCGTTTTCCGGCCGCGAAGTCAAGTTTCGCCCGGTTTTCAAATTCTTGTGGGAATCGGCAAAAGCGGGAACGCAACTTTGGCTCATTTTGAAGCCTGTTCCATCTTGCAAAAGACCGCGATTCACGGTATCATATCAGTATTATTATGGACGGGTGTTTGATTTTTTGTGCGCACCATTTGATCGAGAGGAAACAGAGGTACTTTATGACGAAAATCGGATTTGACAATCAGCGGTATCTGGAGCTGCAATCGAAGAAAATTCTCGAGCGCGTCGACAAGTTCGGCGGCAAGCTCTATCTGGAGTTCGGCGGCAAGCTCTTTGACGACTATCACGCCTCGCGCGTGCTCCCCGGCTTCGAGCCGGACAGCAAGATGAAGATGCTCCTGCAATTAAAGGATCAGGCGGAGATCGTCATCGCCATCTGCGCCGAGCACATTGAGCTCAACAAGCGCCGCGGCGATCTCGGCATCACCTACGACATGGACGTCATGCGCCTCATCGACGCCTTCCGCTCCATCGGCCTTTATGTCGGCAGCGTCGTCATCACGCAGTACCGCGGCCAGCACGCGGCAGAGCTGTTCCAGCACAAGCTGGAGAATCTCGGCGTGCGCGTCTACAAGCACTACCCCATCGCGGACTACCCGTCGAACATTCCCCTCATCGTCTCCGACGAGGGCTACGGCAAAAACGACTACATCGAGACCTCGCGTCCCGTCGTCGTGGTGACTGCGCCGGGCCCCGGTTCGGGCAAAATGGCGACCTGCCTGAGCCAGCTCTATCAGGAGCACAAGCGCGGCATCGACGCGGGCTACGCTAAATACGAGACCTTCCCAGTCTGGAACCTGCCGCTCAAGCACCCGGTGAACCTTGCCTACGAGGCGGCGACGGCGGATCTTGCCGACGTCAACATGATCGACCCGTTCCATCTCGACGCCTACGGCGTGA
>CAKUJL010000032.1 GCA_934661715.1 uncultured Oscillospiraceae bacterium
CGAAGCGCTATGTGAACGAACGTGCCGGGAGTCTGACGAACGGGGCTCTGCGCGCCCTTGTCCGCGGAAAGGGCACACTCAAAGCGCCGAAGGACCTCGCGACGAAGTACTCCCATCCGCAGGAGCTTGTGGAGCTGCTGCGCGAGAATCTGGGGGATAACGAGCTCGAAGCGTTTTTGAAGGCGGACAACGAGACGGTGCCGACGTGCTTGCAGGTCAACACCCTGCTTGCCAACCCGATGGAGGTCGAGGCGGTCTTTACCGCGCTGCAAATTCCGTTTACGCGGCATCCGTGGCTGCCCGGCTGCTATCTCGTCAGGGGGACGGGGAGCATTGCAAATCTGGAGCTTTTCAAGTCCGGCCGTGTTTACGTGCAGGACCCGTCGGCAAAGCTTGCCGCGATGGCGGCGGGCGTGCAGCCGGGGATGGACGTTCTGGATGCCTGCGCGGCTCCGGGCGGCAAGAGCTTCGCGGCGGCCATCGCAATGGAAAACCACGGCAGCATCACCTCGTGCGATATCCACGAGCGGAAAATTTCCCTCATCGAAAAGGGCGCCGAGCGGCTGGACATCAAGATTCTGCACGCGCAGCAGGCAGACGCTTCAAAATACCGCGCGGAATTCGCGGGCCGCTTTGACGTTGTCCTCGCGGACGTTCCGTGCTCGGGCCTCGGCGTCATCCGCAAAAAGCCCGATATCCGCTACAAGGACCTCGCACCGACAGAACAATTACCGGCGTTGCAGCTGGCGATTTTAGAGAACGTGAGCCGGTACGTAAAGCCTTGCGGCGTGCTCGTCTACAGCACGTGCACAATTCTGAAGCGCGAAAACGAAGGCGTCGCACAGGCGTTTTTGAAGGCGCATCCGGAATTTACGCAGGAGCCGTTCGCGGCTCCTGAGAAGCTGGAGGCCGGAAACGAGGGCATGCTGACGCTTCTGCCGCATAAGCACGAAGCAGACGGCTTTTTCATCTGCCGCATGAGGAAGCAGGCATGAAGCAGGACCTCAAATCGATGACGCTTCCCGAGATGGAAGCGGCGTTCCAAGAACTTGGAGAACCGAAATTCCGGGCAAAGCAGGTCTTTGTCTGGCTCCATAAGGGCGCAACAAGCTTCGACGAGATGACAAATCTCTCCAAGCCCCTTCGCGCGAAGCTGGATGCGCTCTATGCGATCACCGCGCCCAAGATCGCACGCAAGCAGGTCTCCAAAAAGGACGGCACGATCAAGTATCTCTGGCAGCTGTCTGACGGCAACTGCGTCGAGTCGGTCGTCATGCAGTACCACCACGGAAACACGGTCTGCATTTCCTCCGAGGTCGGCTGTCCGATGGGCTGCAAATTCTGCGCGTCGACGCTCGGCGGGCTTGTGCGGCGGCTGAAGCCGTCGGAATTACTCGATCAGGTGCTCTTCAGCCAGCTCGATTCCGGGCTCGACATTTCGAACATCGTCCTCATGGGCATCGGAGAGCCGCTGGATAATTTCGACGCTGTCATGCGCTTTCTGGAGCTGGTGAACAGTCCGGATGGGCTCAATATCGGTATGCGGCACATCAGTCTGTCTACCTGCGGGCTTGTCGATAAAATCCGGCTGCTGGCGGAAAAGAAATTGCAGCTGACGCTCTCTGTCTCTCTTCATTCGCCGGACGACGAGTCGCGAAACAAAATTATGCCCGTCAACAAGCGCTGGAATGTGGAAGAACTTCTTTCTGCGTGCCGCGATTATTATGAGATCACCGGCCGGCGCGTGTCTTTTGAGTACACGATGATCTCCGGCGTCAGCGATAGTCCCGAGCAGGCGGAGCTTCTTGCCAGAAGGCTCTCCGGCATGGGGGCGCACGTCAACATGATCCCGCTCAACGACGTCAAGGAGACGGGACTTCACACGAGCTCGCGCGAGGCCATCGCGCGTTTTCAGAAAATTCTCGAGTCGCACGGCATCACCGCGACCGTCCGCCGCACGCTCGGCAGCGATATCGACGCCTCCTGCGGGCAATTGCGTCGAAAATTTGAACAAACGAACGATTAGAACAAACAGGAGGGACGACCATGCAGCTTTGGGGACTGACCGATCCGGGCAATCTGCGGGAGCAGAATCAGGATTCGTTTGCCATGGAATCGTTTGCGCGGGACCGTTCGCTGATGATCGTCTGCGACGGCATGGGCGGGGCCAAGTCCGGAAACGTGGCAAGCAAGCTGGCCGTCGACGTGTTCACCGACGAGGTGCGCCGGTGCCAGAAGGCGGGGCTCACGGCGGAACGCGCGGCGGAAATTCTGCGCGGGGCGCTGGAGCTTGCCAACAAGGCGGTTTTTGAGCAGGCGCAGGTGAGCGACGATTTTACCGGCATGGGCACGACGCTTGTCGCGGCGCTCATCGTCAAGGACACCGCCGTCATTATCAACGTCGGAGACAGCCGCGCGTATCTTTTTACGCAGGAGGGCGTGAAGCTTCTGACGGTCGATCATTCGATCGTCGAGTTCATGGTCCAGCGCGGCGAAATCACGCAGGAGCAGGCCAAGAACCATCCGGGCAAGAACGTCATCACCCGGGCCGTCGGCACCGAGGCGCACGTGGAAGGGGATATCTATTTCCAGAAGCTGCACAGAGACGACTGCCTGATTCTCTGCTCCGACGGCTTATCAAACGTGATGGCCGATCAGGAGATGCTTTTTGAAGTGGCGCACGGCGTGCGCAAGAGCGATTGCTGCCAGCGGTTGCTGCGCATCGCAAAAAACCGCGGCGCACCGGACAATGTGACGGTTGCGATGGCGCTGGTGTAGAAAGGGGGTCGAGGTATGGATCAATATATCGGAACATTGCTGGATAACCGCTATGAAATTCTCGAGGTCATCGGAACGGGCGGCATGGCCGTGGTCTACAAGGCCCGGTGCAACCGTCTCAACCGCCTCGTCGCCATCAAGGTGCTCAAGCAGGAGCTCTCGCAGGACGAGGAGTTCCGCCGCCGCTTCCACGCCGAGTCGCAGGCCGTCGCCATGCTCTCACACCCGAACATCGTGAGCGTGTACGACGTGTCGCACTCGAATAATTTAGACTATATCGTCATGGAGCTCATCGAGGGCATCACGCTCAAGCAGTACCTCGAGCAGAAGGGAAAGCTCAACTGGAGAGAAGCGCTCCATTTTACCACGCAGATCGCAAAGGCGCTCGAGCACGCGCACTCGAGGGGCATCATCCACCGCGATATCAAGCCCCACAACATCATGATTCTCAAAGACGGCAGCGTCAAGGTCGCAGATTTCGGCATCGCCCGCATTTCGTCGGCGCAGAATACGCTCACGCGCGAGGCTCTGGGGTCGGTACACTATATTTCTCCCGAGCAGGCCAAGGGCGGCAAGGTCGACTACCGGTCGGATCTTTATTCCCTCGGCGTCGTCATGTACGAAATGCTCACCGGACGGCCGCCTTTTGACGGCGATACGCCCGTTTCCGTCGCCATTCAGCACATCAACGCCAAGCCCGTCATGCCGCGCGAGCTCTGCCCCGACATCCCCGAAGGACTCGAGCAGATCACCATGCACGCGATGGCGGCGGATATCTCCAAGCGCTATCCGTCGGCGACGAGAATGCTGGCCGATCTGGAGATTTTCCGGAAAAATCCGAACGTGGTGTTCGATTTTACCGACGATCAGGACGCGTTCGACGTTGAGCGGCTCATCAACGACCCCGAGTATCTGCCGGACAGTCTGCCGCGCCGCGAACGAAAGCAGCCGTCTCGCGTTTTCATTCCGCAGAAAAAGCCGCAGCCCGCGCCGCAGCCTGTAAGCCAGAACGCCAAAAAGGGCGCAAACGTCGCGCTCACGGCGGGCATCGTCTGCATCGTGCTGGCCGTGCTCGGCATCGGGTATTTCCTGTATTCGTATTTCTTCTCCGACCTTTTCAGCCGCACCGAGGAAGTCGAGGTGCCGCAGCTGGTCGGGCAGTATTTTGAAAACTTCGACCAGAACCAGTACCCCGACCTCACCTTCGAGGTCACCGACCGGCGCTCGAGCGACGCCTATGAAAGCGGCTACGTCATCGAGCAGAGCGTGAACGCGGGCACGATGGTGAAGGCCGGCTCGACGATCTCTCTCACGCTTTCGACCGGCATTGTAAGCAACGCCATGCCGAACCTTGTCAATATGCCGCTGGAAAATGCGCAGGACTATCTGAGCTCTCTTTCCATGACGCTCGACATTTCCGTCGACTATGAGGAAAGCGACGTCTTTACCGCGGGGTATATCATCCGGACGAGCCCCGAGCGCGACGAACCGCTCACCGACGGGCAGAGCGTGACGCTGGTCGTGTCGACGGGCGTTCCGGTGGAGCTCGTGAAGGTGCCGACGCTCATTGGCAGCGACATTGAAGACGCCATCGCGACCATCAAGCAGGCCGGACTCGGCGACGGCATGATCAAGTATGTTGACAGCGACCTTCCTGAAGGCACGGTCACGTTCCAGTCCATCGACGCCGAGACCGAGGTCAAGGCCGGGACGGTCATCAATCTACAGGTCTCCAAGGGCCCCGAGCAGGCGCAGGAGCCGTTTATCCGCACGCTGTCGCAGGACGCGACGGTCGAAACGGGAGACAGCTTGAGCCTTCAGGTCAAGGCCGAGGTGTCGGACGACGGCGAGCTCACCTACGCGTGGTATGTCTCAACGTCCGGCAATGTCGCGGACGCGTCGCTCGTCTCGCGCAGCGCAAAGGACAACACCACCTGCGAGGTCGATACCAGCAAGGCAGGCGTCTGGTACTATTTCTGCAAGATCGTCAACACCCTGGGAGAGAGCCACACGACGACGAACACGCAGATGATCCGCGTCGAGGTCACGCAGAAGGTCGAGCCTGTTTTAACGGAAATCTCCGTGAAGATGCCGTCTTCGCGCGGAACGTTTGAGGTTCTGGTGAAGGTGGACGGCGAGACGCAGTCCGGGCCCTTTATGATCGACATGGACGAAGAGCCCAGCCGCTCGATTCGTTTGCAGGTCGCGGGAAGCGGCACGCAGACGGTGGACGTATATGTAGACGGCGTTCTCTATGAGACGCAGGAAATCGATTTTGACGCGCTGATGTCATGATGGAAAACAGAATTATCAAGGCCCTGAGTGGGTTCTATTATGTAGCCACGGCGGAGGGCGTCGTTGAGTGCCGCGCGCGCGGCCGGTTCCGCAAGGAGGGGATATCTCCTCTGGTCGGCGATTTTGTGACGATCTCCAGAAGCGGAAAATCGGGCACGGTGGAGGAAATTCTGCCGCGCAAAAACAGCTTCATCCGCCCTGCGGTCGCAAACGTCGACATTCTGGTGCTGCTGGCCTCGTGCGCCATTCCGCAGACCGAGCCGTTTTTAATTGACCGGGTGCTTGCCATCGCGGGCCAGCAGGGCGTGGAGCCACTCATCTGCGTCAACAAAAACGATCTCACGCCGGGAGAAAGCCTTGCCGGGATCTACAGACGCGCGGGCTTTCGCGTCATCGTGACGAGCGCGGAAACAGGAGAAGGCATGGACGAGCTGCGTGCGGCGATCGCAGGACGGCTTTCGGTCTTCACCGGAAACTCCGGCGTCGGAAAGTCCAGCATTCTGAATAAGCTCTGCCCCGAGCTTCATTTAGCCGTGGGCGAGGTCTCGGAAAAGCTGGGCCGCGGCCGCCACACGACAAGGCATATTGAACTCTACGCCCTTGGAGGCGGCACGTTTGTTGCCGACACGCCCGGCTTTTCATCCTTTGACACCGAGCGGATGGACCTCGTTCTCAAGGAGCAGCTTCAGTACGCGTTTTCTGATTTCGCGCCGTTTCTCGGCAAGTGCCAGTTTCCCGACTGCGCCCATCTGAAAGAGCCCGGCTGCGCCGTCCGCGCCGCATTGGAGCGGGGAGAAATAGAGCCCACGCGCTACGAAAGCTATAAGCGGCTCTACGAGATGGCCAAGGAGATCAAGCCCTGGGAGCTCAAATAGGAGTCAGGCCAAAGCGCCCGCCGAAATTCGGCGGGCGCTTTTCTGCATTTTGCAGGCACAAACAAGCCCCTCTCTGCGTAGACTGACACAGAGGTGATTTATATGTGTCTGCGGACGCAGCAGCTGCGGCTGTTTCTGCTGGGGCTCGGGATCGGGCTTCTGCTGTCGTTTCTGGTCAGCACGTGGTTCTGGAAGCTGCTGCTGGCGGCAGGAATTCTCGCGGTCGCGATCTTAATGGACTGTTAATTTTCGGTATTCTTTTCGGAATAACCTTGTCCGTTTCAGCGTATATACTTCTAGGCGCAGGATGCGCGTCAAGCGCCTGCCAGAACGAACAAGGAGTGAAGCATATGGAGCTTGTCTTTGAAGAACAGACGATCGATTATTTGCGCAGGACGCTTTGCAAGAGCGCGTCGCAGGAGCTCACACAGGAGCTGATCGTGCCGGACAGCTACCCCGACTGCGGGCGCGTGGTTTTTACCGGCGGAAGCTGCGTTATGCGCGGCAAGGAGTGCCGGGACGGCAGCGTCATTGTCACCGGCGGCGTTCGCGCGGGATTATTGTACGTGCCGGAGGATGGGGCGGAGGCAAGAGCGCTCGAGTGTTACCTGCCCTTTGCCATCCGGGAGGACGACCCCGCGGCCTCGGCGCAGATGTACTTACAGGCCTCGTGCCGTGTCCGATCGGCCGACGCAAGGCTCATCAACTCGCGGAAAATTCTCGTGCGCGTGCAGCTGGTCTGCGAGCTCGTCGGGTTTGAGAACGCCAGCCAGAGCGTGAAAACGCTGAAAGACGCGCCCGCGTATTTGCAGACGAAACAGCAAACCTACCGCTGCACGCTGCCGCGCGAATACGAGGAAAAGACGTTTTCCATGACCGAGGATTTAGACCTCACGGGGCAGGAGGCGTCGATGGAAAAAATTGTACAGTACTGGCTCAGCCCCGTCGTGACCGACAAAAAGCTCACAGGCAGCAAGGCCGTGTGCAAGGGGACGCTCTATTTGAAGGTTCTGTATCTCGCGCCGGACGGCACACCGGAGACCTGCGTGCGGCAGATCCCGTTTTCGCAGTACTGTGAGCTGCGGGGCGATTACGCGGACGACGAGTGGCAGGCGCTGGTCGAGATCACGGGAAGCGAGCTCGAGCTGTCAAAGCTGGAAGACGCGGAGGCGAAGCTGCTTCTTTCGGCAAGCCTTCTTTTGCAGTGCACGGCGATGCAGACGACGGAATTGATGGTAACCTCTGACGCCTACACCACGCGCGGCACGTTTGAGCCCGTGTGGAGTGAGGTGCAGCTTCCGTGCGTGCTGGACGAGTCAAAGACCGCCGGGACGCTGCGCGGAAGCGTTCCCAAGCAGGCCAGAGCCGTCATTGACAGCACGCTGTATCTGGATGCACCGTCTTCGCAGAAGGAGGACGGGGGCGTGCGGTTCACCGTTCCGGCCAGCGTCAATATTCTGTATCTCGACGAGGACGGACAGCTCCAATCGGCCATCGTGCGCGATCAGGTGACGGCCAGCGTTCCGGCGGGCTCGTGCGCGTCGTGTACGGCAGTCGTCAGCCCCTCGCAGGAGGGCTTTGCCGCGCCGTCTGGCGGCGGGATCGATGTGCGCTATGACGTGGGGTTCTCGGTCAGCTGCCGCTGTGACGAGGCGCTGCGCACGCTCACAGGCGGTACGCTCACAGATACGGACAGCGCACCCGAGCAGTTCTGCGTCGTGGTGAAGACGAACCCGAAAACGCAGAGCCTCTGGGATCTGGCCAAGGCCTACCGCACGAGCGAAAGCGCCATCGCGCAGGCAAACGGCATCACGACGGGCGAGGCCGAGCAGGGAGAGCTGCTGCTCATTCCGATGTGACGGCATAAAAGACGGCTTGGCCGCATATCCATGAATCAGCGAAACAAGGAGGCGGTAACGTGGACGAGGCAAAAAAGCTATACGATCAGATCGCAAGACGGACCGCCGGCAGCATCTACATTGGCGTTGTCGGGCCGGTCCGGACCGGAAAATCAACCTTTATCAAGCGTTTTATGGAGCAGCTCGTGCTGCCGCATGTACAAGATCCCTATCAGCTCACGCGGGCGAGAGATGAGCTGCCGCAGTCCGGCTCGGGCCGGACGATCATGACGACGGAGCCGAAATTTGTCCCCGAGCAGGCGGTGGAAATTTCGCCGGACGGGAAATCGCGGCTGAAGGTGCGGCTCATCGACTCGGTCGGGTATCTCGTTCCCGGCGCGATGGGAGCCGACGAGGAGGGGACGCCGCGCATGGTCATGACGCCGTGGGCCGGAGAGGAAATTCCCCTCGAGCAGGCGGCGGAGATCGGCACGAAGAAGGTCATGGAGGAGCACAGCAGCATCGGTATCGTCATGACGACCGACGGCACTATCACGGACATCCCCGCGGCAGATTATGAGGCGGCGCTTTCGCGCTCTGTTTCCGATATGCTCGCGACGAGAAAGCCCTTCGTCATTCTTGTCAACTCCGAGCACCCCGAGAGCAGCGAGGCAAAGAGCCTTGCAAGGACGCTCTCGCAGCGCTATCAGGTGGGAGCGCGTGCGGTGAACGCGCTGACGATGGACGAAGAGCAGATCCAGAGCATCCTCATCGATCTCATGTACGAGTTCCCGGCGACGGAACTGCGCTTTTTCCTGCCAGGCTGGGTGCGGGCCTTGCCGGAGGACAGCCAGATCAAGTCGGCCCTCTATGACGCAATGCGCAAAACGGCGCTCGAGATCGGAAAGATCGCACAGGCCGAGACGGCGCTTCGTGAGATCACGGATTTGACCGAGGTGTCGGGACTCAGCGTCACGGATGTCGATCTGGGGACGGGAACGGTGACGGCGGAGGTGCGGCTGCCGGAGGCGCTATTTTACGAGCTGTTGTCACAGAAAACGGGACTGGACATTTCCGGAGAGCTCGAGCTCATGGAAATTCTCACGGAGTTGGCCCGAGAAAAACAGGAGTATGCCCGCGTCCAGAGCGCGATGGAGCAGGTTCGGGCCACGGGCTACGGCATCATCATGCCCATTGATTCGGAGCTGCATCTGGAAAAGCCGGAGATCATCCGCAAGGGCGGCACCTACGCCGTCCGGCTCAAGGCAAGCGCACCGTCCATCCACCTCATGCGGGCAAACATCGAGACCGAGCTCAGCCCCATCGTTGGAGACGAGCAGCAGTCGAGCGAGCTCATTTCGTACTTACTCGGCGAATACGAGGGCGACACCGAAAAGCTCTGGCAGAGCAACATTTTCGGAAAATCGCTCTACGATCTCGTCACCGACGGGCTCAACACGAAAATCGCCCGGATGCCCGAGGACGCGCGGCAGAAGCTCACCAAAACGCTTTCACGCATGATAAACGAAAATACCGGCGGGATGATCTGCATTCTACTGTAGGTCATAGAATGGATATTGACGCACGTGTAGGGGCGGACGACGGCTTTCCGCCCGCAGAAAAATGTGCGAAACGTGATAATCTTCGGCGAAATCGAACTGCAAAGGGCGGACAGAGTCGTCCGCCCCTACAAAAGGGTAACGAAGAACGAAGATGCGGTGAAAAAACGCCCTTCCGGAAGTGTTCCGGAAGGGCGTTTTGCGGTTTTGTCAGATAATGCGGCGGGCGCCGATGTAACGGGTGTTGTAATACGTCTCGTTCAGGGAGTTGACGCGGACGCCGGTAGAGGGGGTCGAGGCGTGGACGAAGTTGCCATTGCCGATATACATGCCAACGTGGTTTGCGTAGCTGCCGTAGCCGAAGAAGACGAGGTCGCCGACCTGAAGGTTATCGCGCGAGATGGCCGTGCCCTGCGTCATCTGGTCGTTGGCCACGCGCTTCATGCTGTAGCCGTACTGCGTCAGGACGTAGTACATGAGGCCCGAGCAGTCGAAGCCGGTCGACGGGGACGTGCCGCCCCAGACGTAGCTGTAGCCCACGAAGCTCATCGCGAAGTTTGCGATATCGGAGGCCGCGCTGCCGGACGAGCCGCCGGTTGTCGGGCCGTTGCCTGCGCCAGCGCCGCCGGGATCATTTCCGAGGTAGGCATTCGAGACATACGCCTTGTTGCCGTTATACGAGATTTCGAACCAGCCGTTGGATGTTTCGCCGGTGACGGTGACGGCGGTGCCGCGCTGGAGCTCGCCGATGATCTGTGCGTGCTCGTCGGTGGATGACGGGTAGCTGCGGACGTTGAGCTTCGAGCCGCTGCCGATGACGACGTACATGGTCTTGTTCATCGCGGTGATGGTGAAGTTTGCGTCGGCATCGCTGACGGAGACGGTCGCGGTCGTGATGTTGACGTTGTACCACTGGCGCACGTCCTTATACGCTCTTAAGAACATGACCATCGCTTCCTGACGGCTCGAGCCGGAGGTGGGGCGAAGGTACGTGCCGGAGCCGGACTTTGTACCCTCGACGAACGCGTTGGACACGCAAAGCTGCGCAGCTTCCCGCGCCCAGGAGTCGATCTCGCCGGAATCACTGAACGAGCTCAAGTCTTTAGAGCGCGTCGAGGTGTAGGCCGCGGCCTGGCAGAAGTTCTGGATGATCTTGAAAAATTCCTGCCGCGTGAGCGTCTGGTTCGGACGGAAGGTGCCGTCGGGATAGCCGCTGACGATGCCATATTCATAGGCTTTCAGAATATTGACATCGGAGGTGTCGGAAAAATAGTCGGTGCGCTCTAATTCGTCAATGACGTTGCCCGTCGCTTTTTCGAACGCCGCCACGGCCAGCTCCGACATTTCGCCGCGCGTGATGGTCGCGGTGAGATCGCCGGAGGTAAACGAGGCCGGAAGAATGCCTAGCTCCTGCATTTCCTTATAGTAGGGCGCGAACCATGTGCTGTATTTTGCGCCCGCGGCCATCGAGACCGGAGACAGGCTCAGCACCAGCACGAGCGCCAGAACAAGCGCCGTACACTTTTTGACATTCTTCATAGCAGTTCCTCCTTGAGTTCCAATCCGACCGGGCAGTGGTCCGAGCCGAAGATTTCATCGTAAATGGGCGCGGCCTCAATGGCGTTTTGCAGCCGGTTCGAGACCAGAAAATAGTCGATGCGCCAGCCCGCGTTCTTTTCCCGCGCGTGGAAGCGGTAGCTCCACCACGAATACGCCCCGGTAAGGTCGGGATTGCGATAGCGGAAGGTGTCCGTGAACCCGGCGTCCAGTAATTTCGAGAAGCTTTCGCGCTCTTCGTCGGAAAAGCCGGGGTTGCCGCGGTTCGGGCCGGGATTTTTGAGGTCGATCTCCTTGTGCGCGACATTGAGGTCTCCGCAGGCGACGACGGGCTTGATGCTGTCCAGCGCCTGAAGCCGTTCCCGGAACGCCGCATCCCAGCTGAGCCGGTGATCGATGCGCTTGAGACCCTCCTGCGCGTTCGGGGTGTAGCAGGTGACGAGGTAGAATTTTTCAAATTCCAGCGTGATCATCCGGCCCTCACGGTCAAGCTCGTCCACGCCGACGCCGTAGGTCACGGAAAGGGGCTCGTGCTTCGAGAAAATCGCCGTTCCCGAGTAGCCCTTCTTTTCCGCCGAGTTCCAGAATTGCAGATACCCCGGAAAATCGACCGCGATCTGCTCGGGCTGCAATTTCGTCTCCTGCAAGCAGAAAAAGTCCGCGCGAAGCGTATCAAAATAGTCCGCAAAGCCCTTCTGCATACAGGCCCGCAGGCCGTTGACATTCCACGAGATAAACCGCACCCATACCACCCCAGTTTCAGTCTTTGTCTCAAATTATATCAGATTATGACAACCATGGCAATGGTAAAATTGTAAACAATTCGTAACTATTTGTCATAAAATTTCGGTATGCTTGTCAACCCAACAGAAATGTGGTATAACTGTGGCATGAAAATCAAGGTATTTCTCGCGGTGCTTGCGTGCAAGTGCTGCCGGTCGATGATCCGTCTGCTGGGCAGAGGCGGAACCGACTTTCCCGGGCGCGTGGCGCTGAAGATCTGCCCGAATCTGCTGGGGTATCTGGCAAAGGACGTGACGACGGTGATCGTCACGGGCACCAACGGCAAGACCACGACGTCGCGCATGATCGAGCAGTCGTGGAC
>CAKUJL010000033.1 GCA_934661715.1 uncultured Oscillospiraceae bacterium
GCCTTGGGGTTCGCGGGGTTCACAAACTGGCCGGGAACGAAGCTGTTGGGGATCTCCTTTGCCAGCTCGTCTGCCTTCGCGATCGCGCCCTTCATGCCCTTTGCGCCCTCGGTGAGAACGAGCTCCGCGCCATACGCCTTCATCAGCTGGCGGCGCTCGACGGACATGGTCTCGGGCATGACGATGATGATGCGGTAGCCGCGAGCCGCCGCGACGGAAGCAAGACCAATGCCGGTGTTGCCGGAGGTCGGCTCGATGATGACGGAGCCCGCTTTGAGAAGGCCCTTGCTCTCGGCGTCGTCGATCATGGCCTTGGCGATGCGGTCCTTCACAGAGCCCGCGGGGTTCAGGTATTCGAGCTTGGCAAGAATCTTTGCCTTGAGGTCATACGCTTTTTCGATATGGGTGAGCTCCAGCAGCGGGGTCTTGCCAATAAGCTGATCGGCGGAAGTATAAATTCTGGACATAATCACGATCTCCTTTATTCTATCCATCTATAAAATCAAAATATGGTCTGTATTTTTCAAATTTTCAAAAACATCTCCCGGCGCGACATCGCTCGTACATTCGGCCGCGGAACGAAAAACCTCTCATGCAAGCCACCGGCTTTCTTTCATTTATACTACCTACTCGGTAGGTTGGTATAGTTATAGCACAGCAGGGCCCATCTGTCAATAGGGATCGAGGAATTTTTTCCTGCCTTGTGCCCTTCTTGCCCGTCTGGTATAATCGGTTTGGAAACCGACACTTTGCCCAGTCGGTGTTGTTCCGTCCGGCGGCGGCCCGCGGTAGAATGGAGCCATCAAATGAAGGAGGCTCACACCATGAACACCGATAAAATTTTTGCCGAACAGCTCGCCAACGAATACGCCCCGAAGGACACCTCCAAGGTCGTCGCCCTTCGAAAGCTCGACGCAAAGGCCAAGCGCCCGGCCTGCATTTTTACCTACTCCGTCGGCATCCTCTCCGCGCTCGTCTTCGGCACGGGTATGTGCCTTGCGATGGGACAGATTGGAAGCGGCACAACGGGCTCTTTTGTGCTCGGTATCGTCGTCGGCCTTCTGGGTATGGCCGGAATGAGCGTCAACTACCCGATCTATAAAAAGCTGCTGTCACAGGGCAAGCAGAAATACGCCTTTGAGATCATGGAGCTGGCAAAGCAGATCAGCGAAGCGTAAGCCGTGAAAAAGCTGCTGCGCAGCCAAAAAACGCGAAGGGAGGCAGAACGCCTTGCATAAATCCGAAAGCAAATACTTTGCGACCGCCGCGAAAATGGACGAGGCGTTTTTGGAGCTTCTCGGCAAGAAGGATTTTGCCTACATCACCGTCAAGGAGCTCTGCGCGGCCGCGGGCGTCAACCGGTCGACCTTTTATCTGCACTATGAGGCGCTCGAAGATCTGCTCAGCGAGTGTGCGCAGTATCTGAATGCGCGGTTTCTTTCTTATATACAGCGTGACAGCGCCGCGTTTATGAAGAAGCTTTCCACCCGCCCGCTCGAAGAGCTCTGCCTTGTGACGCCGGAATATCTCACGCCGTATCTGAGCTTCATCAAGGAAAATCAGCGTCTGTTCCGCACGAGTCTTGCGCACGCGGGTACGCTGCGTCTGGACAGAAGCTATGCGGGGCTTCTCGAGCACGTGCTGCTTCCGATCCTCGAGCGCTTTTCGGTGCCGGAGGAGGACAGGCTGTATTTCCTGTCGTTTTACATCTCCGGCCTGATGGCGATCATCCGCAGATGGCTCGAATCCGGCTGTGAAGCTTCCGTCGAGCACATCATCTCCATCATGCAGCGCTGCATCCCGCGGCGCGGAAAGGACTGCCCATGAAAGCCGCAGCGGACAACTACGAGGAAATGAAAAACCGGATGGCGCTGTCATTTTTACAGCACGATTCCGACGCGCTCATCCGAAAATACGCGCTCCGCGCAGACGAAGCATATCTTTATCTGCGCTTTTTCTCGCGCGACTACCGGCTCAGCCGCCGCACAGGACAGGTCGAAGGGTCTGACGACGGCTTTCAAACCATCATTCCGGCAAACTACAACGAGGCCATGAGCATCTACGACGTTCTGTGCTATCCGCCAAGTGCGCCGCGTGCCTCCGGCAATTTCGTCAGCCTCGCCTCTCTCAGCAAAATTCAGGGCGGAAGCCTCGCGCAGAAGGGCGGATTTTTTCAGAGCGCGGCGGACTTTTTTGACCGGGACGTTCCCGCGCTGCACGCCGCCTGCTGGGCGCTGGGCGGAACGGCGCTGGACGGCGCAGACGCGGCTTATAAGCTGGCGCTTTTCCCGTTTCTGCCGGTCGTTCTTCGCTTCTGGCGGTCGGACGAGGATTTCCCGGCCAGTCTGCAATTTCTGCTGCCGGAAAACATGCTTTCGTTTATGCACTACGAGACCATGATGTTCGCGCTTTCCCATGTCGTTGACCGCCTGATGCAGCGGATATCCGGATAGCAAGCGGCCCGCAGGAAAATTCCTGCGGGCCGCTTTTTTTACGCTTCCGGGGTCAAAAGCTCTGTGAGCGTCTGCATGCTTTTTTCAAAATCCGCCGCGTGGAGGCCGGAATACTGCACCACGGCGCAGCGAGACGCATCCTCCGGCGCTTCGTGCAGATAAAACCTCGACAGAAGCGGCGCGGGAAGACCCGCCTTCAAAAGCGCCTGCTCCAGCGCCTCGCCGCGCTGCTTTGTGTGAAATTCCAGCAGGAAATGAAGCCCCGCCACGGCCTGCTTCGCCGCGCAGAGCCTTGCGATATCCGGCTGCGCGAGGATGGCCAGCAGCGTCTGAAGCTGCGTTTTATAGTGCTTTTTCATCCGCGAGACGTGCCGCTCAAAATAGCCGCCGTCCAAAAACCGCGTCAGCGTCAGCTGCTCAAAAGACGGCACGGCGCAGCTGTAAAAGCCCATCGCGTCCTTCCAGCGGGCCAGCAGCGCCTGCGGCAGGATCATGTAGCTGATACGAAGCGCGGGCGCGATGGTTTTGGAGAACGTGTTGAGATAGACGACGCGGCCCTTGGTGTCGAGACTCTGGATGGTCGGAATCGGCCTTCCTGAGAAGCGGAACTCGGAGTCATAGTCGTCTTCGATCAGAAACCGCGCCTCGTCGCGCTCCATCCACGCCAGCACCTCCTGTCGCCGCGTGATGGGCATAACGGTGCCGGTCGGGTAGTGGTGAGACGGAGACAGATGGACGATCTGCGCCCCTGTTTTTTCGAGCTTTTCCACACAGATGCCGTTTTCGTCCATCGGCACCGGCACGACCTCCGCGCCGCTTCGCTCGTACACCTGCGCCAGCGTCCGGTGGCACGGGTCTTCGATCGCAAAGCGCTGCCCGCGGCCAAAAAACTGCACCAGAAGCGCGTAAAAATACTCCGTGCCCGCGCCGACGACGATCTGCTCCGGCAAGACCCGAAGCCCTCTCTGCCGCGCCAGCTCTTCGGCGATCGCCCGGCGAAGCGAGTACAGTCCCGCGCTCGGCACGGGCTGCAATAAATACTGCCCCTTGTCCAGAATCACGCCGCGCATGAGCCTTGCCCAGACGGAAAACGGAAAAAGCTCTGCTGCGGCGCTGCCCTGCGTTTCCGGCTTTTCCTCCGGAAGCGGCGCGTGGTCACTTGGCATCTGCGTTTTTGCCAGCAGCGGCATGTGCGCCACATAATAGCCCGAGCGCTCCCGCGAGGTCAGATACCCCTCGTCAAGCAGCTGCGCGTAGGCGGTCTCGACGGTAATTTTGCTCAGACTCAGGTGCTCTGCCAGCGCCCGCTTTGACGGCAGCTTCTCCCCGCCGGGAAGGCTTCCGGATAAAATGTCGGCGCGGATGGCCTCATAGAGCTGCGCGTAAAGCGGCGTTTTGCTCTTGTGGGAAAGCTCATAGGTTCGAATCATGGCGGCGCTCCTTTTCATCTGGCCTTGAAAATCAGAATCGTTTTGGCAATTTCTAAAATGCCAGACCGTGCTATAATCATAGCCATCCGACAGGAAAAAGTCAATCGGAGGATTTTTGGTTATGAAAGAGAAAAAGTTTACCACCTATCAGATCGTCTTTGTCGCGGTGATGGCGGCGATCGTCTGCGTCGTCACGTTCTTCCGCTTCCCGTTTTTGGGCTCGAAGGTCCACTTCGCAAACGCCATGTGCCTGCTTTCGGGTATGCTCTTCGGGCCGCTGCTGGGCGGTCTTGCCGCGGGCTTCGGTTCGATGCTCTATGACGCACTGTTCGGCGGCTATGATCTCATCAACTGCCTCATCACGTTCGTCTCGAAGTTCCTGATGGCCGCGATTTGCGCGTGGCTCGCCTTCGGCGGCAAGGCAGAAGGCAAGGCCAAGCACGCAAGACTCGTCGCGGGCAGCATCATCGGCGCCCTGAGCTACGTCGCGCTTTACATGCTCAAGACGTACATTTTCCAGCGCTTTGTCCACGGCTATCCGCTGGACGCCGTCATCGTCACGATGGGCAGCAAGCTTCCCGCATCCTTGATCAACGCCGTCTTCGCGATGATCGTGGCCCCGATCCTCTATGCCGCGATCGCACCGGCTCTTAAAAAGCGCGGCCTTCTCGAAAAGCTCCGCAGCTGATTGCAAAATAGAACGCGCCGTGTACAAAATCCTGTACGCGACGCGTTTTTTGCAAATATCAGGAGGCAAACGCCGTCTCGAGATACTGTTTGACCTCGACCGGCTCGATGCCGAGCACGAACGCGAACTCCTGATGGAGCATTTCCTCCGCGGCCTTCCAGCTGCGAAGCTCGGTGGAGCTGACGGTCCGGCGTCTGGCGGCAAGCTGCTTCTGCTTGTTGTAGATCGTCTTGCACAGCTGCAAAAGGCGCAGGCAGTCGTGTCCGGCGAGAATCTCCCGGTAAAATCCGGCCTGCTGCTTGATGTCCGCGGGGACATTGGAGAGCTCGGGAAGCTCCGGCAGCTTCGGCAGCAGCGCCTGCAGATCGGGCTTGGACAGCACCTTCCGGATGGCGGCCTTTCCCTCTACGGGCGTGTAGATGACGCCGCCGCGGTAATAGGGGGTGAGCCTGTAATACTCGCGCGTGCGGTCGAGTCCCGGCACGTTCAGCTTCCCCGCCTCTTCCACGCGGCACACACCTTCCACGCTGTACATCACATAATCTCCCGGTGCAAACATAGCTTCCTTCCTTTCCCGCATATTCCAAACTTCTGTACTTATATTATAGCAGAAGCATTTGCGAAAAAGCAAAGGGAAAAGCTGCACAAATTTTCCGTTTCGTCCTTGTATATGCCGTTTTATATCCTAAAAAATCGTAAGCCGTCTGAAAAATAATTTATCTTTCAGGCGGCTGTTCTTCGAATATTCAAAACTTTTGTTCTCAGATCGCTTCGTCCTCGTAGGAGAAAAGCGCCTGCATCAGCTCCAGCATCTCCGGCTCGTCCAGAGAGCTGCGGAAGATCACCGCGCCCTTTTCCGGGCCGGGGTTCAGCATCCCCTGCTCTTCGAGCCGCCTCAGCAGCTGCCGCGCGATGCCCGCGCCGCCGTCGATGATCTCGGCCCGTCTTCCGACAATGCGGCGGATGGCCGTGCGCAGAAACGGATAGTGCGTGCAGCCGAGCACGACCGCGTCGATGGGGACCTTTAAGTACGGCTCCAATTTATCAAGCAAGTACCCCTCGACCTCCGGCCCGCGCAGGATCCCCTGCTCGACGTATTCCATCAGGCCGCTGCACGCGATCGGGATGATCTGCGCCTGATCGTCGTACTGGGCCTTGAGACGCTGGAATTTTTCCTCCTGCACGGTCATCGCCGTGGCCAGCATCAGAATCCTCCCGCCCGGATGTCGCTCGACCGCGGGCTTGACGGCGGGCTCTGTGCCGACGATGGGAAGCTCCGGATAGGTTTTCCGCAGATGCCGGATGGCAGCGCTTGTCGCCGTGTTGCAGGCCACGACAAGGGCCTTCGCGCCCTGTGACAGAAGGTACGACGCCGCCTGCATCGTAAGCTCAATGACCTCTTCGGGCGTTTTCGTACCGTAGGGCGCGTGGAGGGAGTCTCCGTAATAGAGATAGTTTTCCAGCGGCAGCGTCCGCACGAGTTCGCGCAGCACGCTGATGCCGCCGAGTCCCGAGTCAAACACCGCAACCGGTGCGCATCGATCGGCCATCATGCATCCCTCCTTCGAAAATTCACGGTCTATAGTATACGCGGAAAATATGAAAAAACTTGAAACTCCGCGTTACAATGCGGATACAGTTAAGAAACATCCCGGAAACAGAACGGACGCAGGAATCTCCCGCGTCCGTTTCCTATTGCCAGAAAGCACATGTGTTTGTAGGGGCGGACGATCGAGCCGCCCTTTGGAAGTTACGATTTCGCCGAAGATCATCGCGTTTCGCACATTTTTCTGCGGGCGGACAGGGTCGTCCGCCCCTACAGGGTTTGTGCGCTTTTGACTGTCGCGCAGGCTTCGCCTGTTTGCTCAGGCTTCGATGAATTTCACGATTTTATCTAAATCGTATTCCCCGCCGTCCATGTTGACCGTGAGCGTCCGGTCCTCCGGGAGCGTCAGGCGCCACTTGTCATAGAGCGACTTGAGCTCGTACACGTACATGAGGTCCAGATTGTCCTCATAGTCCCGGCCGCGCGAGCGCATATGCTCCAGGATCGTCTGAATGGAGCAGTCAAGATAGATGAACTTGTCGATCTTCGGCATGAGCGTGTCGATGCCCTGCGCCAGCTTTTCCAGCACGTCGAACTCCGCCTGCGTCAGATCTCCCTGTTCGAGCCGGTAGCGTGCGATGACGAGGTTTTCAATGAAGCAGCGGTCGAAGAAAAAGAACTCCGTGTCCGCCTTTCCGGGCCGCCACGCCGGGTCGTCGAAGTACAGCGCCAGAAACGTGACCTGCGCGTGGAACGTCCAGCGCTTCGAGTCCGCGTAATACTCGCAGATGAAGGGGTTATCCTGCGGCCGCTCCTCGTGAAAGCCCGCCCGCGGGCCGAAATGCTGCAAAAGCTTTCCCAGCAGCGTCGTCTTGCCCGAGCCGACCGTGCCGCAGATCGCGATATATTTCATTCTGCCCGCCTCCCTTCGCGATATTTCGCCGGTTGTCACGCCGCCTATCATACCGCAAAGGGCGCTGCATTACAAGTCGGCAAAACGCCGAAACTTCGCCTGAAATTTTTCTTTCGCGCGTCAGGAAAGTGCAGAAAACCGTTCTGCGCCGCGCGTTTTGAGCCAGCGAAGAAGCAGCGCATTTACGGCCAGAAGTACCGCCGAGAAGCCCAGCAGGAATACAGCCGCAGAGGTCAGCTCCGCCAGCCACATCATCCACAGCGCACCCACGGCGATGATGATGCCCCAGCAGCCGAACATGGCGATCATCACGGCCCAGCCCTGCTTGACGGCCTGCGCCTCATTGACCCAGTCGAGCTTTGCGTGCAAAATGCCGAGCCGCAGGCCGAAGAGGTTCGAAAACAGCGCAAACAGCACCGCAGCCAGCGTCACGAGCGGCCACTGTCCGGTGACAAACGCGCAGGAAAGTCCCGCAAGCCCCGCCGCCGGAAGCGTCAGAAGGTTTGCCATGCGGAGCTTTGCACGCAGCGCCTGATAGCCGGTCACGGGAAGCGACTGCAAGATCCAGAGGTTCTTTCCCTCGATCGAAACAGAGCCCGGCGTAAAGAACGTTGTACCGGTCATGCCGTCGATGGCAAGCAGCAGCAAAACAGGCAAAGATCCCGCCAGCTCCGGCAGCTGTGCAAAAAAGCCGTTTACCGCCTCGTGCCTGATCGCCAGCGCCACAGCCGCGGCAAGCAGGAACAAAACGCCCAGTCCGGAATTAAGAAGATACGTCGGGCTTGCGCCCAGGTGCTGAAATTCGCGTTTTAAGAGCGCAGCGTCCACACTCGAGGTCTTGAGCGCCTTTTCTTCGTAGCGGAGCTTCGCAAAGCCATGCTTCGTCGTGACGATGGAAACAAAGCTCCGGCTCAAAATCGCATACGCCGCGGCAAACGGCACAAGCGTCACGAGCAGCGACAGCGCAAGATTAACCGCTCCCTGCCCCGCCATCGCCTTTCCGAGCCAGACGAGGATGGCCGCGCCCGAGAGCTTGTCTGCAATTCTCTCGCCGCTGCGCACGAGAAGCGCCATGTAGTTGTTCATCCGGGAAATGACGGCAAAATACGCGCCGAGGAAGATAAGAGAGCCGATCGTCGTCATAAGGGCTTTGTTTCGCACCTTGCCGGACAGCAGGCTCAACAGCCACGCAAGAAGACTTGTCACCGCCAGCGCCAGACACGGAAGCGCCAGCAAAAGCAGCGCAAATGACAAAATCCCGAGCGCCGGCAGCGTCGCCGCCTGATACCACGCCAGCAGCACCGGCACGGCCACGATCAGCTCCAGTACGACGTTCATCGCCAGAAGCGACGCCATACGCGAAAAGAGAATGTCCCGCGGACGAATCGGCATGGCCAGCAGCAGATCGTTGTCCTTCGCCTCAAACAGCTGCACTTTCGCTGTGAAAACCGTGCCGAAGACCATGAGCGCGAACGCCATCACGGCGTACATCGCAAAATAGAGCCACTCGAGCCGCAGCGCGGCATACACACCCGCCAGCTGCGAAAAGCTCGTGTAAAACAGCATCGCAATCGCGACGGCGGCATAGAGCATCAGCGCGGCAAAGCCGAGCTTCTGCGCTTTGGACTGCCGCTTCCGGCTGCGCGAGGCGCCGGAGTAATACGCGGTATAGGCCTGGAACCGGACGCGCAATAACGCTTTGAGCTTCATCCCTCTGCCTCCAGTTCCAGAAAAACATCCTCGAGCGACTGGTTGCCCTTGACCTCCTGCATCGTGCCGGAGGCGATGAGCTTTCCTTTACGGATGATGGCGACCTTGTCGCAGAGCTTTTCCGCGACCTCGAGCACGTGCGTCGAGAAGAAGATCGCGCCGCCGTTTTTGCAGTGTTCGCGCATGAGCTCCTTGAGCAGATGCGACGCCGCCGGGTCAAGGCCGACGAAGGGTTCGTCCATGATGATGAGCTTCGGCTCGTGAATGAGCGCCGAAATGATGGCAAGCTTCTGCTTCATGCCGTGCGAATAGCTCGAAATCGGCTGGGCCAGATCGCCCGTCAGATCAAACAGTTCCGCATATTTGTGAATGCGCTCCTGTCGGTCCTGCTGCGAGACGCCGAAAATATCAGCAACGAAGTTGAGATACCCGATGCCGGACAGAAATTCGTAGAGGTCAGGGTTGTCGGGAATATAGGCAAGGTTCTGCTTGCAGGAAATAGGGTCGTCCAGAACGCTTTTTCCCGCAATTCTGATACTGCCGCGGTCGGGTCTCAGGATGCCGCAGCAGGCCTTGATGGTCGTGGTCTTGCCCGCGCCGTTGTGGCCGATGAAGCCGTAAATCTCGCCGGGCGCAATGTGCAAAGACAGATCGTCGACGGCGATCTTGTCGCCGAAGGTTTTGGTCAGATGGTCAATCACAAGCATGGTTTTCTCCTCCAATTGTATTTGGTTAGACGCAGGGGACGGCGCTTTGTTCCGTTTTCGCGAAAATTAGCACTCTTGCGTTACGAGTGCTAAAATTCACAGTTCGTTCATAAAAAGACGCAGAATTGTTCATACTCCGGGCGTATGCTGTAGCCATAAAAAGAAAACAAAGAGAGCCCAAAAGGTTCTCATTCAGGAGGTAATATATATGTTAGTACCGTATAGCCGCAAGAATCATTCCGTATATAACCCGTTCCAGGATTTTGACGATCTGGAAAGAGCCTTCTTCTCCGACCGTTCGCTGGGCGAACTGAAGACCGATATCAAGGATAATGGTGACAGCTTCTCGCTGGAGGCTGACCTGCCCGGCTTCAAGAAAGAGGACATTCACGTCGACGTGAAGGACAACACGCTCAGCATCAGCGCCGAGCGCCACTCCGAATTTGAGCAGAAGGACAAGAAGAACGCGTACCTTCGCTGCGAGCGCTCGTTCGGCTCCTACAGCCGCAGCTTTGACGTCACCGGCATCGACTGCGCGAACATCAAGGCCGCGTATAAAGACGGCGTTCTGACCCTGACGCTTCCGAAGAAAAAGCAGGAAGAGCCCACCGGCCGCAGACTCGAAATTGAATAAACCCACGGATACAGGAAATGGCGCTGCGTTTGCAGCGCCATTTTTTTGCGGAAATATGCTAGATGCCGGTTCGGACGTAGTGCTCCTGTTTTTTCTTTTCGACGCGCTCTTCGATCTCGGCCGGAATTCTGGTGCTCAAATAGCGCCAGCCGGACTTGATCTCGCGGACGATGAGGATCACAAGGCACGTCACGGGGCAGAGGCTGAAGAGCACCAGCAGCACAAAATCGAGCGCCGCGTGGTCTTCTGTATACCTTGCCGCGTTTTCCCAGTACGGGAAGATGACGCCCGCCGTGTTCATCGAGCGTTCGCCGAACTGCGAGACGATGGTAAGCAGGCTCTTCAGGCTGTAGCGGTCCGTGTTCTGGACGATGACGCTGACGTCTTTCGTCGGGAAGCTTTCGCGCAGAACGGATAAGCCGAAGCCCGTGATGGGCTCTGCCATGACGATCTCGTAGCTCGAAATCGCGGGCTCTGTGCCCTCTTCGCCGCCGGTGATGTGGCGCATGGCAGAATAGGTGATGAACATGCCCGCGCCGTCGGTGTAGGCCTTTTCGCTTGCCTTGTCCTTTTCGCGCCTCACCACACCGGCGACCACATACGGCTCGTTTCCGATCCAGACCGTCTGGCCCGCCACGTCGTAGCTGCCAAAGAGCGCCCACGAGAGCTCTTCATCCAGCACAACGCGGTCATAGGTAAAGTCGCGGCTGGAAATATAGCTTCCCGAGCGAAGCGGCAGCGGATGGAACAGGAAAAAGTCCCCGCCCACGCCGATGGTCTTGGCCGTGTAGCTGGCCGCGTCGGTCGAAACGGTGATATCCTGCGGCCTCGTGGCATACGCGTCCTGATAGAGGCTGCCGTTTTCGGGCGCTTCCAGGGACGCGTCGACGAATTTCTGCCCGAGCGTCTGGTGGAAGCTCTCGATCTGCGTTTCCGTCAGATCGGCGTCCACGGGCTGGAACGCCGAGACCTGCACGAAGTTTTCCTCGCTCTGGCCCTTCCACACCTCCGCCGCCGACTGCGTGATGAGTAAATTTGTCACATGGTGCAGCTTCACCGCGAAAATCACGGCCAGCACCACGAACACGGCGTTGAGAAGCAGCAGCGCGAGAAACTTCAGCGGAAGCGGTTTTCTCTCGCGTTTCCGCGCGAATTTGCCGCCGCTCATCCGTTCTCCGCCAGGCGGACCTGGGTTCCGGCCTCGATGGGCTTGGTGGACGTGGTCACAACGAACTCGCCCGAGCCGATGCCAGAGACGGCAGAGCTCTTATCGTCGCTGGCAAGGATCTGCACGTCGACGCGCGTGGCCGTATAGCGCGTGGAAAGGGGCGTGGATTTGGACACGATGGCCAGCACAAACGAGCCGTTGTTGTCCGTGCGGATGGCGGACGTGGGGACGATTGCGTCGTAGCTTGCGCTCTTCTGGCCGATGGCGAGGGTGATGTTGCTGTCCGGCTGAATGT
>CAKUJL010000034.1 GCA_934661715.1 uncultured Oscillospiraceae bacterium
CTGTGAGGGCGTTCACTCGGTGATTGGTATCACAATGTGATACCAATCACCGAGTGAAAATAGATGGAGGCAACATTTTCACAATGATTCCTCCAAAAAACTCGTGAGAAATCGAAATTTTCCTTGTAAAATAGGACGATATATGTTATAATTAAACCAACAAATGAGAGTATCTATTTTGGTTTAGCTCAAAATTTTGAAATTGATTTGTTATGGCTTGCAGGAAACGCGAAACCCTTGAGATTTCAAGAGATTTTAGGTCGGGGGATCTAAAAGGGTGCAGCTTGCCAGAAAAAGTTCTGAAATCTAACGGTTTCAGAACTTTTTCTTATATTGAAAGCCGGACGTTTTGAACAGCCGATCAGGCTGCATCGTTTATACGGCAAAGAGACGGCAATTTCGCGGCAAAGGGGGCCTGAGCGCGGTGGCGGAGCAGAAAAACCGAAAAGCGAGCTTTATCGAAATTATGAAAAAGCAGATCCTCTCCGGCGAGCGCAAACCCGGCGACCGCCTGCCGCCCGAGCGCGAACTTGCCGCGCAGCTCGGCTTCAGCCGCGGCTCTGTCAATCAGGGGATGCTGGATCTGGCGCGGATGGGCTTTTTGCGGATCGTCCCGCGCAAGGGCGCGTTTGTGGCGGAGTATGTGTAGCAGGCCACGCCGGAGACGCTGTCGGCCATCATGGGCTTTGATTCCGGCCTCATTGACAGCACGCTGTTCAAGGATCTGATGGAGGCGCGGATTCTCATCGAGCGCGAATGCACAAGACTGGCCTGTGCAAAGCTGACCACTGCGTCACTGCAAACGCTTCAGGCGCACACGGAGGCGATCTATGCCGCGGACGATGCACAGGCGGCAGAGGCCGTTTACCTGTATCATAAATGCCTGATCGAAATTTCGGGGAATCTGGCCTATGCGTTGGTGTTCCAGAGCTTTGGAAAAATGATCCGGAATCTGATTCAGGAGCATTATAAGAACCGGGAGGAGCTGCGGCTGAGCATCCCCAAATTCCAGACGCTGACCGCGGCAATCGCACGGCGGGACGCTTATGAGGCGGATATGTGTATGCTCTCGATCCTCGGTCGTGCATCCGACTATCTTGGCCCGTATCTGGAAGAAAAGCAGAAATGAAAAAGCTGCCCGGGTGGGCAGCTTTTTTTGTATCCGGCTTACAGCATCGATGAGCCGCCGGTCATGATCCAGCAGGCAAGCGATGCCACGGTCAGCGCGCCGACATAGACGCTGCCGGTGCGGCGGTAAGTATAGGTGCACAGGACGCTGAACACCAGCACCTGCGGCACAAATAGAATCAGCAGCGACATGAACGGCCCACCGAAGGTCGAGCCGAACAGCAGATCCGCGCCCGGCGCGATGTTCAGAAAGAACGGGATGTATTCGATCAGAACAATGGTCAGAACGCCGCCGACCATCATGAGGGCATTGCGCCACCAGCAGCCAAGAAAGCCCTTGAAGCCCGGCTGATACGTGGCTTTGCGGCGGGAGGACGCCATAATCTTGCTGTTGTTCAGGATAAAGAACAGGGCAAAGACCGGGATATAGACGCAGAACTGGCCGAAGCGGGCTGCGTCAAAGGTCTTGAAGAACGGCCAGATGAACCGGAAGTCCAGCAGAAACGCCTTCTCGCAGACAAGCAGTAGCACATACATGTATGCCAGCATACACAGAACCAGCAGCGCACTGCGGCCGAGAAGAGCCCAGCCCATTTTGCCCGGTGCGGCGGCGGTGCCGAGTCCCATGCTCTGCCAGCCATCCTGCACGCCGCGCTTTTTGTTCTTTTGATAGCCGATGACAGTCGTGACCAGCATGATGAGAATCAGAAGAGAATACCAGCTGAGAAAGCCGTTGCCGACCGTCATGCGGAAGATGTTTTCCGGCTGGACAGTCCTGGAGAAAAACGGCGTTGTGAGCAGCAGCTCCATGACCGCCATAAGCGACGCGACCGCCGCAAGCATGGCAAGCAGCACGAGCGTTTCCTTCGTCATGGCAATTTGATCCGTCGGTGCAAGCGTCAGGTCAAGGCCGATGGTGTCGGAGAACCACGTCAGCGCCGTGGCAAGACCGTGGGCGTTGTGGGTCGTGAGACGGTGGTTGGTGTTCAGAAGCTCCATGCGGCGGGCCGTGCCGTCTTCGAAGCTTCCGTAGGTCGTGTTCCATGCGGCCTCGTCCGCAGTGCAGCTGAGAAACTCCGTGCGCAGGTCGCTTCTCAGAAGGCTGTCGTCCACGACGTTTTTGTAGTCGCGGAAGTAGCTGAACTCATCGTATTTTGCCTGCAAAAGCAGGACGTTGTTAAAGTGAATGTCAGCAGAATCATAAGCACTGTCGCGGAACAGTTCGCCGCACTGCAAAACGACGGCCTTCGGTTCGACGTCCGTGCCGTAGAAATTCGCGGCGACCGACCATGAGGACCACGTGCCCATCGAGTGGCCGCTGATCGCAAGGCGAGAGGGGTCGACATTGTCCATGGCCGCCAGCAGTGCATAGGCATAATTGCCGCCTGCGGAGCTGTCTTTCATGGAGTTGCCGTCTTCGTCTGTTGTGTAGTGCTCGTCAAAAAAGCTGAGGTTCGAGAAGTTCGTCATGACCTTGTAGCGAGTCTGGCCGCCGATGGTCTTGAACGTGCCGTCTTCCACACTGTCTTCGCCGTAGTTGACGGTCACCTTGTGATTGACATAGCCGCGGTTGATAAGACCTTCGGTCGTCGAACCGTGGCCGTACTCGTCCAGACACAGAACCACCGCGCCGCGCCGGGCCAGCTCGATGGCGTAGGCCGCGCAGGTCTCATGGTCGTTCTGGTAGCCGTGCAGCAGCAGAACGCCGGGCACAGGTGTTTCTGCCGTGGCTGTCTTCGGGGTGTAAAGCTTATACAGGAGATTGCCGACGTCGGTTTCAATCCATCCCTCGGTGACCGCAACGGTTCCGTTTCCGCGCTGGATACGGTCGGCGGCAAACATGCAGCCGAAAACGATGGCAAGCAGCAAAACCAGCGCAATTGCCGCGTTTTTTCGGGTGTGTTTCATAAAATCGCTCTTCTCTGTTTTGTGGCTATACCACAAATAAAACTACCGTACCGCGCATGGTCGTGAATTGCAATGAAAAAATCCCTCCTCCAGGTACGGAAGAGGGAGAAATTCAGCGATATAAGCGGCACTGCTTTCTATACAGCAAAGCGCACCGAGCGGTAAGTTTTCGCCCGATTCTACGGCAGGGATATGTAAAAGACGGCACAATGGCTATGCCACAATAATGTAAACTTCAAAATATATGACAGCTTTCTGCCGCAAATGCCAAAAAGGGCGCACTGCCATTTTGGCAGTGCGCCCCAGAGAGCAGCCGCACATAAAACCGCTTTTCAGGGCTTTCTTACGACTGCAATATCCTCGTCGTCTCGGGGTCGGGCTCGAACCATTTGTTTTTGCCGAAGAGGATGATGGCGTCGCCGACCTCGACGGTGTCGAAAATTTCGGGCATGGCGCCCGTGGGGATGTTCACGCAGCCGTGGCTGCCGCCGTTGACGTAGAAGTCCTTGCCGAAATGCGTCCGCCACGACGCGTCGTGCAGACCGTACGCGCCCTCGATGCCGATCCAGTATTTCGAGAAGACGAGATAGTCCTCGCCCTTCATCCACTGGTCGGTCTCCTTGTTGTACGCGTAGTAAAGACCCGTGATCGTCTGGTAGCCGTTGAGGTTGCCGGTGACGACGTCGGTGCTGGTCACGACCTCGCCGTCCTTGTAGACCGTCAGCCGCTGGTTGTCGATGTCGACCTCGACGTAGACTTCCGTCAGAGGCTCATAGGGTTCGCCGTTTTTATAGAGAAGCATCTGCGCCCGGATATCCCTGGACTCGAGCTTTTCGATCGCCGCTTCGAGTGCTTCTTTGAGCGCGTCGGTGTCGAGCTGGTAGTCGACCTTCAGAAACTCCATCGGCTTCGGGCCATCAACGTAGGTGTTGAGGATAAACGGCGTGTTCTGCACATCGGCCAGCGCCTTCCAGCCGGCAAGCAAAACGTCCAGCTTTTCCTCGTCGATTTTCACGCTGCCGTCTTCGTCCACGGAAACGAGCGGCGAGAGCTCTTTCGTCGCCAGCTTTACGATCTTCTTCTCGTCCGTCTGGCCCTCCAGATTGAGGTCGATCGTATACGAAACGCCGAGAATTTTCTCCTGCAAAAGTTCGTTAAAATCAAAATTCCCGTTTTCCGCCGTCACAGAAGGCGCCGCATAGCAGTCCGGCACGCTCGTCACGTCGAACGTCACAGTTCCCGGCGCGTTCGCGTCGACCGTGAGCCCGGAAGCCGCCTCTTTGAGCGCCGCGCGGACGATCTCCCACTGAAGCTCCGTGCCCGGGACCTCGTCCACCACGACGAATTTTTCGCCGTCAAAATCCATGTACGCGTCCTGCGCCGGCTTGCGCTGCACAGCCTCCAGATCGTCTGTGACGAGCGCGTCCGTGTACCGCGTCAGATCGGCGCGGACAGCTGCCGCCTGCGTGTGGGAAAGCGCACGCCACTGAAGCTTTTCCGTCAGACTCTTCTGCGCGAAGAGCTCCGGGTTCATCCGCTCGTCGACGGTAAAGCCCGCGCCGATGGCCTGCTGCGTGGTCTCCAGCATTCCGAGCTGCGAGAGCGTGTAAGTGCCGACCGCTTCGCCGTTTTCCGTCACGGTAAGCGCCGTCTGCTCCGCGTTCTGAAGCATGGCCTGATACTGGTCATAGATCGATTTCTGCGTCTGCTCCGCGTCCTGCGCCGCGCCGTTTAACCGGTAATAGCCGTATCCTGCGCCCGCGCCGAGCAGCAGAAGCACGCACAGCGCAATGATGAGTCCTTTTTTCATATTCCGTTTCCCCGTCTCTTTTTCTGCCCTTTTTTGCGGGCATCTTCCAATAGTATACCATATCCGGCGCTCGATGCAATGGCGGTTTTCTATAATTTCGACTATTTTTTCACGTCCCACTGCGAAAGCGGATAGCGCTGCATCGCGCCGAAAATTTTCGTCTTGAGGTCGGGGTACTGCGCCTGCATGGACGCGATGAGCTCCTTGACCTCCTGCCGCTTGGTGTGCTTGTCCGCGGGGCAGACATTGTGCACAACGGGAAGGCTCTGCTCCTGTGCAAAGTGCTCGATGGCCTTCTCGCCGATATAGAGCATGGGCCTTATCTGCGTGACGCCGGAGCGGCTCAGATACGTCACCGGCTCAAAGCAGCCGATGCGCCCTTCATATAATAAGCTCATCAGAAACGTCTCGACCGCGTCGTCAAAATGGTGGCCCAGCGCGATCTTGTGAATGCCAAGCTCGTTTACTGCCTCGCCGAGAGCGCCGCGCCGCATTTTCGCGCACATCGAGCAGGGGTTCTTCTCCTTGCGGTAGTCAAAGATGATGGGCCCGATCTCGGTCTTTTGGCAGAAGTAGCCGACGTTCAGACGCTCGCAGTACCGCGCGACGGGCGAAAAATCCATGCCGGGAAGGCCCAAGTCGATCGTCACGGCGGTAAGCGTAAACGGCGCGGGATAGTAGCTTCTGAGCGCGGCGAGAACCGTCAGGAGCGTCAGCGAGTCCTTCCCGCCTGACACGCCGACGGCGATCTTGTCTCCTGGGGAGATCATCCGGTAATCGTCGATGCATCTGCGCATCAGACCCATCATTTTCTGCATCTTTACGGCCTCCGAAAGCGTATTTTGCGTTGCGAGTATTTGAGAGTATTCGAGAGAAAACACGAGTATTTTTGAGTTTATCCCGTGCGGCGTTTATTTTTGAAAAAAAGCGGTTGACAGGACTTTTTCCGTGTGATATAAAATACGAGCGCGTTCAGAGTTCTATTGTAAATACGCGCCTTGCATTTGTCAAAAATTTTTATCATAGAAAGCATCTGCTTTCCAACGGAGGAAACAAACATGACCACTATGGCTAAGAAAGAGACCGTCCAGAGAAAATGGTACGTTCTCGACGCAGCCGGCAAGCCCCTGGGCCGCACGGCTGTCACCGCTGCCAAGCTTCTGCGCGGCAAGCACAAGGCTGACTTCACCCCGAACGTCGACTGCGGCGATTTCGTCATCATTGTCAACGTTGACAAGGCGATCCTCACCGGCAAGAAGCTCGACCAGAAGCACTACTATCATCACACCGGCTGGATCGGCAACCTCAAGGATGTCAAGTACCGCACGCTGATGAACGAGCGCCCCGAGTTCGCCATGGAGCTGGCTGTCAAGGGCATGCTCCCGAAGAACACCATCGGCCGCGCCGCTGCTACCCGCCTGAAGCTTTACAAGGGCGCCGAGCACAACAACGCCGCACAGAAGCCCGAAGCCTGGACTTTGGACTAATCAGGAGGTAACAGACTATGTACGAGAGCAAGAGACAGTATCAGTACGGCACCGGCCGCCGCAAGTCTTCCGTCGCCCGCGTTCGCCTGTATCAGGGCGGCACCGGCGCCATCACCATCAACGGCCGTGATATCGACGATTATTTTGGTCTGGACACCCTGAAGATGGTCGTCCGTCAGCCTCTGGCTGCGACTGACCTTCTGGGCAAGGTCGATCTGGTCTGCACCGTCGAAGGCGGCGGCGTCACCGGCCAGGCAGGCGCCATCCGTCACGGCGTCGCACGCGCACTGCTGGGCGTCAACCCCGAGCTTCGCGCCACGCTCAAGGCTGCAGGTTTCCTGACCCGCGACCCGAGAATGAAGGAAAGAAAGAAGTACGGCTTGAAGGCAGCTCGCCGCGCGCCGCAGTTCTCGAAGAGATAATTTTTCTTCCCGATTTTCAAAAGAGCACTCACACCTGTGGGTGCTCTTTTTCTGCGCTGTGTGGACACTTTTCCCCTTCCGGGCGCAAGAAGAGCCTCCCGGAGACCGGGAGGCTCTTTCGTTTTTTGCGTTTTCGCCCGTGTTACGGCAGGAAGCTTCTTGCGATGGAAACGACCTTGCCTTCCGCCATCGTGATGGTGGTGTTGGCGGCGGTAAAGCCCGTGCCGTCCTTTGCAAGCTCTGCCAGCTGCGAAACTTCGGCGGCCTTGTCGGGGTGCTCGGGGTCAGAGCTGTCGGTGACGGTGCAGCCGTCTGCGAGCTCCATGGTCACCGTGCCGAGCGGACGATAGCACTTGACATCGTCGACGCCGAGCTCATAGTACACGCCGTCGCCGTCCGTCGTGAGCGTCACGCCGCCCTGCTCCAGTCCGCCGTTGATGAGAACGAGCCCGTTTTCTTCTGCCTTGCTCTTGACGGTCAGATCCTTGCCGCCGGCGACAAAAATATCGCCCTCGGCCAGCTGCGAAACGTCGACCATGTCGTAGCGGTCATAGTCATAGACGCTGAAGGTAAGGTAAGTTTTGCCTTCTTTTTCCTCGATGCCGTTTTCATCGAAGCTTGCGGCCATCATGGCGTCGGTCAGCTGCGAGACATCGGGCTGTTCGCCGAGCGGTGCGACACGGCGCACGCCGTCTTCTTCAGACGAAGCCGCAGCCTCCGTGCCGTCCTCCGCCGCAGCGTCCGTATCTGGCTGGCCGGCTGAAGCTTCGGTTTCGGTGACAGTTTCCTCCGCGGACGGTTCTGCCGCGGTTTCGGCGGACGGGTTCCCGTCCTGTGAAGCGCAGGCACTCAGCGCAAACAGGCTCAGCGCCAGCATAATCGCGAGTAGCTTTTTCATAATCAGATCTTCCTTCCTGGGTAATCGCCGCCTCCCTCCGGCGGCAAAGCCAGAATACCCGGCAAATGTGACAATTCCAAGAAGGAAAATTTGACGTTCTGTAAAAAGTTTTTGAACAGAGCCCGGCGGCAAGGTCACCCGTAGCGGCCTCTGCGCCCCTGCTGAGTGCAATCACGGCCGCAGCTTTTTCCAGTCTTTTCGCAGGATCAAGAACGTCAGGGCCATATCGAGCGCGTAGAGCAGGGCCTGTGCGCCGCCGCCGAACAGAAGGCTTGCGATCACCAGAAAAACGCCTGCGCCGGAGGCGATGTAAAGCGCCAGCCGCCGCTTGCTGACGAGCAGCCAGATGATGCCGAAGAGCTTGACGGCGAACAAAATGGGCACGGCCACGTAAAACGCGTAAAACGTGTCGATGCTCTCGACCATGATCGATAAAAGCTCGGTCATGTCGGAAAGCTCGGGGACGGCGGCCAGGGCGTCGAAGAAAAGCGGCTGCGCGTGATAGACCAGCAGCATGCACCCGAAGCCGAACAGAAGATACCCCGTCAGCACCGCGCACACGATCAGCCAGAAGCACACCGAGCCCCGGAAGTGCGGCTTTCCCGCCGCGTCCAGCCAGACCGCCTCGCGCTTCTGCGGCCGCTCTGGCGTCTCATACGCGCCGGGATACGCCGCGGGGGCAGGGTAGGGCTCGTCCTGGTTCTGCGGCACGGGCTTTCCATAGCGCTTGACGAGCGCACCGCAGTCGGGGCAGATGAGGACGTTGTCGTCGACCTCTTTGCCGCAGTTATAACATTTCTGCATAAAGCATACTCCTTATACAATATAGTAAAAAAGCGTACCTGTATTGTACCCGCGTCTGTGCGGAAAGTCAAATGGGCGAAAATTCCGCCGGGCGAAGCGCATTTTTTGCAATGTATCGAGCAGTTTTTCACATTTACATGGCGGCGATTTCCGATATAATAGACTACAACAAACACAAAGGCAAAGTGGAAGGGAGGCGCGGCGATGCGCTTTACAAAAATGAACGGCGCGGGAAACGATTTTATCATTGTGGAAAATCTGCACGGTGAACTCGGCGAAAACCAGCTCTCCGCGCTTGCAAAAACGCTCTGCGACCGGCATATGTCCATCGGCGCCGACGGGCTGATGGCGATCATCCCGGCGAAGGGGAACGCGGACTTCGGCATGCGCTTTTTCAATTCTGACGGTTCGCTCGGTGAAATGTGCGGCAACGGCGCACGCTGCATCTGCCGGTACGGCTATGAGCACGGCTTTGCCGGAGAAAAACAGACGATCGAAACAACGGCCGGCATCGTCACCGGCGAACGCATCGACAAACGGAACTACCGCATCCGCCTGCCCGAGCCGACGAAGCTTGAATATCTGGCGCTGGACGTGGACGGAAAACGCGTCGGCTGCATGTACGTCGAGCTCGGAAACCCCGGTCTTCCGCACGCGGTGGTGCAGTATCCGGGTCTTCGCGAGGCAGACGAGCGGGAACTTTTCGCGTTCGGGAAAAAGCTTCGGTACCATCCGGCGTTTCCGAAGGGCGCGAATGTGAACTTCATTGAGACCATCGGCAGGGACCACTTTTACGAACGGACGTGGGAGCGGGGCGTGGAGGATTTCACGTATGCCTGCGGCACGGGAACGGGCTCGGCCATTTACGCGCTGGCCGACAAACGCAGAAGCTCCGATCATGCGCGGGTGGAAATGAAAGGAGGTCTTCTTCTCGTGGATATCGTCCGCGAGGGTAAGAAGTGCAAAGACCTCCTGCTCACGGGCCCGACGAAGCTCGTGTGCGCGGGAGATATCCTCGACGAAGAAGTTTCGCTGTAAACGGAAAAAACCGTTTGGATTTGTCTGAAAAGGAGAAAAGTGTTTATGAACAAGAAGTCTGTTGCACAGAACTATACGTTCCTCGGCATCATGCTCGGCGCGATGATCCTCGGCGCGGTGTTTGGCGGGATCTGGCCAAAGGCTGCCGCTGTGATCAAGCCGCTCGGCACGGTGTTCATCAATATGATGTTCTGCATCGTCGTTCCGCTGGTCTTTGCATCGATCGCGGGCGCGGTCGCCAACATGAAAAGCCGCAAGCGTGCGGGCAAGATCATGGGCGTCACCGTTGCGACGTTCGTGGTCACCGGCGCGATCGCCGCGGTCATCATGTTCCTGCTGATTCAGGTCTACCCGCCGGTACTGACGCCGTGGACGGAGCTTCAGGCGGAGGAAATGGGCGAGTACGCCTCGATGAGCGACATGGTCGTTAATTTCTTCACGACCTCTGATTTTGTGGGTCTGCTCAGCCGCCGCGCGATGCTGCCTCTGATCGTGTTCTCGATCCTCTTCGGCTTTGCCGTCAACCTCAACGGCGGCAGCGAGACGCTGGTCGCGAAGTTCCTCGAGGACTTAACGAACGTCATGCTGAAGTTTGTCAAGATCGTGACCTATTACGCCCCCATCGCCTTCTTCGCGATCTTTGCAGACCTCGTTGCAAGCTACGGCCCGCAGATCACGGAGTCCTACGGCAGAGCGCTGCTGCTCTACTATCCGCTGTGCCTGGTGTATGTCTTTACGGCTTTCCCGCTGTTTGCCTGGTTCGGCGGCGGCAAGGGCGCGGCAAAGGTCATGTTCCAGCATATCGTCAAGCCCGCGGTCGTCTCGCTCGGCACCTGCTCTTCGGTCGCGACGATCCCGACCAACATGGAAGAGGCGGAGGCTACCGGCATCTCCAAGGACGTGTCCGACATGGTTCTGCCGCTCGGCGCGACGATGCACATGGACGGCTCGTGCTTCTCGTGTGTGCTGAAAATCGCGTTCGTGCTCGGCGTATTCGGGCAGGATATGGGCTTTGAGCGCCTGATTCCGATCGTTCTGGTCGCGGTTCTGTCCTCGGTCGGCATGTCCGGCGTGCCCGGCGGCGGCTACATCGGCGAGTACATCATCTGCTCGATCTTCTTCCCGACGCAGATGGAGGTCGCGTTCCCGATCCTCGTGGCCATCGGCAACCTTGTTGACCCGCCCGCAACCATGATCAACTCCGCCGGCGACTATGTTGTGTCCTACATTGTCTCGCGTTTTGTCGACGGCAAGGATTGGCTCCAGAAGCAGCTGGCGGCAGAAAAAGACAGATAAATATTGATATACCGATTCCTGCGCCCAACATGGATTTTTTTCCGGTTGGGCGCTTCCTTTTGCCCAAAAACAACAGGAAAGAAGGCGATGACAAAAGGCAATGTTGCATTTTGTGCGGTTCTACAAATCTTTATGCATTTCGACGGGAAAGAACCAAATAAAACCGGCAAAACAAACAAAAATGAATCCAGAGCATTTTTGTGATAGATATTCTGGAAAAAACGTGATATACTGCTATTTGGTGAACAATGGCTTTCAAGGAATTTGCTTTTTCCCGGCAATTCCCTGAACGGCTAGAATTTAGGAAATGAGGTACTTTTTATGTCTGAACTGAATCTGAGCAAATACGGCATTACGGGTGCCACCGAGATCGTGCGCAATCCTTCTTACGAGATGCTCTTCGAAGAAGAAACCAAGCCGGGTCTGGTTGGCTACGAAAAGGGCCAGGTCAGCGAGCTGGGCGCCGTCAACGTCATGACCGGCATCTACACCGGCCGCTCCCCCAAAGATAAGTATATCGTCGTCGACGATAACTCCAAGGACACCGTGTGGTGGACCTCCGATGCTTACAAGAACGACAACCATCCGATGACCGAGGAAACCTGGAAGAACGTCAAGGACCTCGCCGTCAGCGAGCTGTGCAACAAGCGCCTGTT
>CAKUJL010000035.1 GCA_934661715.1 uncultured Oscillospiraceae bacterium
TTGGAAAGGAATCGCACCATGAAGCAAGTTCAAAAAAAGCAGGCGCTGGAGACGGCGGTACACGGCGTATTTCTGCTGCTGGGCCTCATTACGGTCGGCTGCGTGCTGCTCATCTGCGTCTACCTCGTCGCCTCCGGCCTTCCCGCCATCCGGAAAATCGGCTTAAAAGACTTCCTCTTCGGCCCCGTGTGGGCCTCCACCTCAAAAACCGACCCGCGCTACGGCATCCTGCCGTTCATTCTGACGAGCGTCTACGGCACGGCGGGCGCGATCGTGCTCGGTGTTCCGGTCGGCTTTTTCTCGGCGGTGTATCTGTCGAAGCTGGCCCCTTCGCGCATCAAACGGCTCCTGTCCGCCGCGGTGAGTATGCTCTCGGGCATTCCGTCGGTCGTGTACGGCCTGGTTGGCATGCTCGTTCTCGTGCCCGGCATCCGAAAGCTCTTCCATGTGCCGGACGGCGCAAGCTTACTTGCCGCGATCATCGTGCTGGCCATTATGATCCTGCCTTCCATCATCAAGGTCTCCGTCACCGCGCTCGAAGCCGTGCCGAAGGAATATGAAGACGCGTCTTTGGCCCTCGGCGCAACGCCGGTCGAAACGTATTTCCGCGTGTCCGTTCCGGCGGCAAAAAGCGGCATCGCCGCGGCGGTCGTTCTCGGCGTGGGAAGAGCCATCGGAGAAGCGATGGCCGTCATGATGGTCTCGGGAAACGCCCCCAACATGCCCTCTTCGATCTTTGAAAGCGTCCGCTTTTTAACGACCGCGGTCGCCAGCGAAATGTCCTACGCATCGGGTCTTCAGCGGCAGGCGCTTTTCTCCATCGCGCTGGTTCTGTTCCTGTTTATCCTGCTTCTGAACGCCACGCTCAATTTCTTCCTCAAACGAAACAAGGAGGGGTAACATGAAAAAAGACACCTTCTCCCCTTCCCGCCGGGCTTATATCGGGCTTATGAAGGCGCTGATGGTTCTGTGCTCGGGTCTGACGGGAGCGCTCGTTCTGTTTCTGATCGGCTACGTGCTGGTCAAGGGCCTTCCGAACATCACGTGGAAGCTTCTTTCCACGTCTCCGAGCTATTTATCCAACGCCATCGGCATCCTGCCGGACTTCATGAACACGCTCTACGTGCTCGTCGCCGCCATTATCATCGTGCTGCCCCTCGGCGTGGGCGCGGCGATCTATCTGACGGAGTACGCAAAAAACAAAAAAATCGTCGCCGCGATTGAATACGCCGCCGAAACGCTCTCGGGCATTCCGTCGATCATCTACGGCCTTGTCGGTATGCTCGTGTTCTGCGAGGCCTTCGGCATGGGAACGTCTTTGATGGCAGGTGCGCTGACGCTTGCGGTCATGAACCTTCCCACGATCCTGCGCACGACGCAGGAGAGCTTAAAGACCGTGCCGCAGAGCCTTCGCGAGGGTGCGTTCGGTCTCGGCGCGGGCAAATGGCGCGTGGTGCGCACGGTGGTGCTCCCCGGCTGCGTCGACGGCGTCATCACGGGCTGCATTTTGTCCGTCGGCCGTATTCTGGGCGAGTCTGCCGCGCTGCTGTTTACCGCCGGTTTTTCCCATGTGCTGCGCTCGGCGTTTCACGCGCTCTCCGGCTCCGGCGCAACGCTCACGGTCGCGCTTTATGTGTACGCGAAAGAAGAGGGCGAGTTTGAAGTGGCCTTCGCCATCGCGGCGATCTTGATGCTTCTGACGCTTGCCATCAATCTGTCTGCCGAGCTCGTTTCCCGGCACTTCCAGAAAAAGAAGGCCCTCTGACCGCTTTTCTGGATTTTTCCCTGAAGACTTCCTGAACTGCTCTTGTCAAAGCAGCGAAGTTTTGTCATAATGAAGAAAGGACGAAAAAGTATGCCGCCTATTTTATCCGCGCAGCATCTCGATCTCTGGTACGGAGCGCATCAGGCGCTGCACGATATCTCGATCGACATTCCCGGCAAAAGCATTACCGCGCTCATCGGCCCGTCGGGCTGCGGCAAATCGACGTTCCTCAAAACGCTCAACCGCATGAACGACCTCGTCGACGGCGTGAAGATCACCGGCACCGTCACCTATGAGGGCCAGAATATTTACGACGCCTCCACCGACGTCAACGAGCTTCGCCGCTCGATCGGCATGGTCTTCCAGAAGCCGAACCCCTTCCCCATGAGCATCTACGACAACATCGCCTACGGCCCGAGGACCCACGGCGTCAAAAACCGCGCAAAGCTCGATGAGATCGTCGAGCGCTCTCTTCGCGGCGCTGCCATCTGGGACGAGGTCAAAGACCGGCTGAAGAAAAACGCCATGGGCCTCTCCGGCGGCCAGCAGCAAAGGCTCTGCATCGCCAGAGCCCTCGCCGTCGAGCCGAAGGTTCTTCTCATGGACGAGCCGACAAGTGCTTTGGACCCCATCTCCACCTCCAAAATTGAAGACCTTGCCATGCAGCTGCGTGAACAGTACACCATCGTCATCGTCACGCACAACATGCAGCAGGCCGTCCGTATTTCGGACAACACCGCGTTTTTCCTGCTCGGCGAGCTCGTCGAATACGGCACGTCGGAGGATATTTTCTCCCAGCCGAAGGACAAGCGCACCGAAGATTACATCACGGGGAGGTTTGGATGATGAGAAACCGGTTTGACGAACAGCTCAACGAACTCAACAGCGAAATGATCCGCATGGGAGCTCTGTGCGAGGAGGTCATCGCGCTGGCCGCGAAGGCTTTGAGCGAAGGCGATATTTCTTTAGCGAAAAAAGTCGGCCCTCTGGACACGCAGATCGACCAGAAGGAGCGCACGATCGAAACGCTCTGCCTGCGTCTGCTTCTCCAGCAGCAGCCCGTCGCGCGGGACCTGCGGCAGATCTCGGCGGCTCTGAAGATGATTACGGACATGGAGCGCATCGGCGATCAGGCCGAGGACATTGCCGAGATCGTCCAGTTCATGAACGGCCGCAGAAGCGAACACGACGGACTCTTGCAGCAGATGGCAAGGGCGTCTATCATGATGGTCACGAACAGCGTCGACGCCTTTGTCAAGCGCGACACGCATCTGGCCGCGCAGGTCGTCCGGGCCGACGATACGGTCGACCGCTATTTTGACGAGGTCAAGCAGAACCTGATCGGTAAAATTTCCGAAAATCCGGCAGACGGCGCGTACTTCCTCGACTGCCTGATGATCGCAAAATATTTTGAACGCATCGCCGACCACGCGGTGAACATCGCCCAGTGGGTGGACTTCTCCGTAACCGGCGTACACAAGGAGGGAGCAACATGATCTGGTGCGTGGAAGACGACGCCAGCATCCGCGACATTGAGGTCTACGCCCTGCAATCGACCGGCTTTGAGGCACGCGGCTTCGAGGACGGGCAGGAATTCTGGAACGCTCTGCAAAAGGAAACCCCCGAGCTTGTCGTCCTGGACGTCATGCTGCCGGGGGTCGACGGCGTGGAGCTTCTCCGGCGCATGAAGTCCGATCCCCGCTTTTCCGCCATCGGCGTCGTCATGGCCACGGCCAAGGGCGCGGAGTATGACAAAATTCAGGGGCTCGATCTGGGCGCGGACTACTATCTGGTCAAGCCCTTCGGGGTGATGGAGCTCGTCTCCTGCGTCAAGGCGGTGCTTCGCCGCTGCCAGCCGGACAAAGCCTCCAACACGTTGGAAAGCGGCGGCGTCTGCGTCAATCCCGACGAGCACACCGTCACGGCAAACGGCCAGCGCGTGGAGCTGACCTACAAGGAATTTGAGGTTCTGCGGCTGTTTTTGCAGCACCCCGGCATGGCCTTCACGCGCGACCAGCTCATGGAAAAGGTCTGGGGCATGGACTATTACGGCGAGACGCGCACGGTCGATATGCACATCCGCACGCTGCGGCAGAAGCTCGGTGCCTGCGGCGATCACATTGAGACGGTGCGCGGCGTGGGCTACCGCTGGGAGGGCACAAAATGACAAAGAAAATTTTCCGCTCGATCTTGCTTGCCTGTGTCGGCGTGCTGCTGGCAAGCCTTGTGATCATCATGGGCTGCCTGTACGACTATTTTGCGGGCGTGCAGACAAACGAACTGAAAACCGAGCTTTCCCTTGCCGCCTCCGGTGTCGAGCAGAGCGGCGAGGCGTATCTGTCTTCGCTTAACTCGAACCAGTACCGCCTGACGTGGATCGCCGCCGACGGCACGGTGCTTTTTGATACGCAGGCCGACGCGGCGAGCATGGAAAATCACGCAAACCGCGCCGAGGTCTCGCAGGCTCTTCTGACCGGCGCAGGCGAAAGCACGCGCTACTCCGCGACGCTGCTCGAAAAAACGAGCTACTACGCCTCCCGCCTTCCCGACGGCACGGTGCTGCGCATTTCCGTTGCGCGGCAGACGCTGGCGCTTTTACTTCTCGGCATGCTTCAGCCGACGCTGATTGTCGTGCTGGCAGCGGTCGCGCTGGCGGCGTTCCTGGCGACGAGGCTGTCAAAGCGCATCGTAGACCCCCTTAACGCCATCGACCTCGATAACCCGCTGGAGGCCAAGGCCTATGACGAGCTGGCTCCGCTGCTCGGCCGCATCAACCGCCAGCATGAGCAGATCGAAACGCAGCTTCGCGAGCTTCAGAAGCGCACGGACGAGTTTACCCACATCACCGGCAATATGCGAGAGGGCCTCGTCCTTCTCGACAGCACCGGCGCGATCTTAAGCATCAACCCCGCCGCGCGACAGCTCTTCGGCGCGGACAAAACGTGCGTGGGCCGCGATTTTCTCACCGTCGACCGCAGCCCCAGCCTCACAAGAGCCATTGAGACCGCGCAGCAGTCCGGCCACAGCGAGACCCGCGCCGAGCTTTCCGGCAGAGTCTATCAGCTGGATGTCAGCCGCATTGACTCAGGAAGCGAACACGTCGGCCTCGTGCTTCTGAGCTTTGATATCACCGAGCGCGAAACCGCCGAGCAGGCCCGGCGCGAGTTCACCGCGAACGTGTCGCACGAGCTCAAAACGCCGCTTCAGGGCATCATCGGAAGCGCCGAGCTGATAGAAAACGGCATGGTCAAGCCCGAGGATATGCCGCGCTTCATCGGCCACATCCGAAAAGAGGCGCAGCGCCTCGTCGCGCTCATTGCCGATATCATCCGGCTGTCGCAGCTGGATGAAGGCGTCGAGCTTCCGAAAGAGCCCGTGGAGCTGCTGGCCCTTTCGAGCGAGGTCGCCGAGAATTTACGCGCGGCGGCAGAAAAAGCGGAGGTCTCCATCCACGTCGACGGCGAGGCCGCCACGGTTTCCGGTGTGCGCCGGCTTTTATACGAGATGATCTACAATCTCTGCGACAACGCCGTCAAGTACAATAAGCCGGACGGCAGCGTGCGCATCCACGTGGAAAATCAGGAGTGCTCGGCGGTCGTGTCCGTCATGGACACCGGCATCGGCATCGCGCCGGAGCATCAGGACCGCATTTTCGAGCGCTTCTACCGCGTCGACAAGAGCCACTCCAAAGCCTCCGGCGGCACCGGCCTCGGTCTTTCGATCGTCAAGCACGCTGCCCTTTATCACGGCGGCAAAATCACGCTTGAAAGTAAGCCGGGTCAGGGCACCGAAATTCGCGTCACCCTTCCCAAGGAGTAAAAATAAACCGACGGACTGTGTAATGAAGCGCAGCCCGCCGGTTTTTTTTGCGATTTTACATGGATTTTACAAATTTCCGCTTTTGCGTTTTACAAACCTTTGATATCCTGATAACCGTAAAGAGAAAATAAATTACAAAGAAATTGAAAGAAAAAGGAGGAATGGTATGGATAACAATACTACGACAACAACAATGGAAAACAAGGAATTTATGCAGAAGCTTCAGGCGCTTCGGAAGAAGGAAGGCTTCATCTGCGACATGGACGGCGTGATCTACCACGGCAACCGGCTGCTTCCGGGCGTCAAGGAATTTGTCGACTGGCTGTATCGCGAGAACAAGCACTTTCTGTTCCTGACGAACTCGTCCGAGCGTTCGCCGAAGGAATTGCAGCAGAAGCTGGGGCGGATGGGTCTGGATGTGGACGAAAGCCACTTCTACACCAGCGCACTGGCAACGGCGCGGTTCATCAGCTCCCAGTCTCCCGGATGCAGCGCGTATGTCATCGGCGGCGCGGGTCTTATCATGGCGCTTCACGACGAGGGCATCACGATGAACGACGTGAACCCCGACTATGTGGTCATCGGCGAAGGCAATTCGTACAACTACGAGAACATTTTGAAGGCAGTTCGACTGGTTCTGAAGGGTGCGAAGCTCATCGGCACGAACAGTGACCTCACAGGTCCTGCCGAAGACGGCATCATCCCGGCCTGCCGGGCAATGATCGCACCGATCGAAATGGCGACAGGTCAGACGGCCTACTTCGTCGGAAAGCCGAATCCCCTCATGATGCGCACCGGTCTTCGAATCTTAAGCGTACATTCGGAAGACGCTGTGATGGTTGGCGACCGCATGGACACCGACATTGTCGCGGGCATTGAGACAGGTTTGGAAACCGTTCTGGTGCTCTCCGGCGTGACCGACCGCGCAGACATTCGGAAGTTCCCCTATCGCCCCGGCATTGTTCTCAACGGCGTCGGCGACATTCCGGACAAGGCCGAATAAAACAACATAACCCAAAGAAAAGCTTGCGGGAAATGTCCCTCAGGCGCGTTTTTGTATGTCCGGAGACTATTTTCGCCGGGTTTTTTTGTAACATTCTACAGAATTCCACGCAAACCAAAATTTTAACCGGTACAAAACTTGCCATGCCGCCCAATGCGTATTATAATGCATGAGGAAATTGCAGAACGTACCCGGTTTTGCGGCGTTTTTCCGCCGCGCAGGTTGAAACGGAGGTATCTTTTATGGAACAGCTTTATCACTTTTCCGCGCCCGGCCGCACCGAGATCAGCGGCAACCACACCGACCATCAGCACGGCTGCGTGCTGGCTGCGGCAGTCGACATGGAAACGACGGCGGAGGTCCGCCTCAACGGCACGAGACTCATTCTCGTCGACTCCGAGGGCTTCGCGCCGGTGACGGTCGACCTGACCGACCTTTCTGTCCACGAGGACGAGAAAAACACGACCGCGGCTCTCATTCGCGGCGTCGCGGCGGCGTTTCAGGCGCGTGGATGTAGAATCGAAGGCTTTGACGCGAAGGTCCGCTCGACGGTGCTTCCCGGCTCGGGTCTTTCGAGCTCCGCGGCCTTCGAGGTTCTGATCGGCAGAATTCTCAACGGCCTGTTCTTTGATAACAAGCTCTCCGCCATCGAGATCGCCCAGATCGGCCAGTACGCGGAAAACGTCTATTTCGGAAAGCCCTCGGGTCTGATGGATCAGATGGCCTCGAGCGTCGGCGGCCTCGTCTTCATTGACTTCGCTGACCCCAGAAACCCGATCGTCGAGAAGGTCGACTACGACTTTGCCCACTGCGGCTACACGCTGTGCATCGTCGACTCCCACGCGAGCCACGCGGACTTAACGGATGAGTACGCGGCCATCCCGCAGGAGCTCAAGACGGTTTCTTCCTATTTCGGCAAGCAGACGCTTCACGACGTGGACGAGGACGAATTCTACGCGGCGCTTCCGGCATTACGCCGGCAGTGCGGCGACCGCGCCGTTCTTCGCGCGATGCACATCTTTGACGAAAACCGCCGTGTCCGGCTTCAGGTGCGGGCGCTGCGGGCCGACAATTTCTCCGCGTTTTTGAACTACGTCAACGACTCCGGCCGTTCTTCGTGGGTGAAGCTTCAGAACGTCACGCCGCTGGGAGCGGCCGAGCATCAGGACATGGCCTTCACGCTGGCGCTGTGCAAGAAGCTTCTGGCCGGCGAAGGAGCCGTGCGCGTCCACGGCGGCGGCTTCGCGGGAACAGCGCTTGCCTTCGTCCCGAACGACCGGTTCGAAAGCTTTAAGGAAGAAGTCGAAACCGTCCTCGGCGAAGGCTCCTGCCATCCGCTTCAGATCCGGGGTTAAGTCCTGCCTTGGATTCTCCCTCCCTCTGTAGGGGCGGACGCCTCTGTCCGCCCGGCAAATTGCACCTCAAAAAACCGAAAGACTGCGGCGAATTCGTACTGCCAAAAGGGCGGCTCGATCGTCCGCCCCTACAAGCGTTGCAGCCTTTCAAGTTTACAAACGAAGGCCGCGTTCCTTTTAGGAACGCGGCCTTTTCCTGTGCATTTGCTTATTTAGAAAAAGAATTTCCGGTGCAGCGATTTCCGAAGGGGCTTGCACACGGCGATGACGAGGAGCATTCCGCCGAGGATCACACCGGCGGCTAAGGGGTAAATGGACCACAGCAGCACCTCGTGGATGCCGAAGGTCACGTTGATCAAAAACTCAATGAGCACCGCAAGGCCGCCCGCGAGGATCAGCGCTCCTCCAAAAATGTAGAGATACCCGCCGTGCACATACCGCACCAGCGCCACGACCGCGGTCAGCAGCAGTCCGATCGCGCCCGTCACCGGAAACGCGAACGACAAAAACCAGCCGCCCTGCACCGCCAGATCGATATACAACAGATACAGCCCGATCGTGAGAAAATCGACCGGCACAAAAATGACCGGGTTGGGATGCCTGAACCACATCGGAAGAACGATCAGCACATACAAAACCGCCATCGCGCCCGCGGCAAAACCCGACCACACGACGCCGCCGTTGATGCGCCAGTCGCACAGCAGACAGATGACCGCCGGCAGAAGCGCCAGCACTGTCAGGATGAACAGAAAGCCCGACCGGTTGACCTCTTCGGGCCGGATGCGCGGCTCGACCGGATAAGGCGCAGAAGCGTCCTGCCGCGGAAGATCAGGGTGAAACACCCGCGTTCCGCACAGGGGGCAGACCGTCTCGCTGCCCGCAAGCTCCACGCCGCAATTGACACAATACATATCCCGTGTTCCTTTCTCTTTACCGCACGTTGCTCTCGACCTTCACAGAAAGCCCCAGCGCGTGCAGCACTCTGTAAAAATGAAGCTCCAGCTCGGGCTCTTTGATGTTGCGCACGCAGCTGATATACACCGTATCGTCCCACGTGGCTACCCCGCAGTTGTGCGGCGCTTTTGCCTGCGGGCCGATGACAAAATCAAACCGCCGGATATACGGCCGCATGACCTCCGGCACCTGCACCACGCCGAGGTTCGACATGCACAGGCACGCCTTGCACTCGCCCACCGCGTCAAACGCCGCCTTCATCGCGATGTTTTTGACAAACAGCGGCATCACGCGCAGAACCGGCGATTTTTCGCTTGCCACGTTCGCCGCGATCTTCGAGCGCATGACCTTGGCGCTGTTTTCCATTCCCATCGTGCAGCGGACGATGCGGCAGATCTCATCAAACGAATACCCGCCGAGCTGCGGGTCAATTTCCACATTGACATAGGAGGCGAAGTTCCGAAGCGTCCGGCTGGGAAGAAGCGTGCGAAGATTGACAGGAACCGTCACCTTCACAGGCTTTCTGCGGCTTCTCACGGGCACCTTTTCCGCCTGCAAATCCGCGATGGCCCGCAGCATCGCCGCGCACAGAAGCTCTGTCACCGAAACGCCGTGCTCTTTTGCGCAGGCCTTGACCTCCGGCGCGTGCAGCATCATCGTCACCAGATTCACATAGCCGTCGGGCTCCGGCGTGCCGCTCAGGTGCCAGGCGGTCGCCTCGCGGCGGCTTGCTTTCACGTCTCCCGCGTAGCGCAGGAAGCTGTCTTCAAGCTCTTCCTCGTCGGGCTCTTCGAGTCTACCCAGAACGCCCTGCTCCGCCGGGACGCTCAAGCCGTATTTTTCGCTCAGATACTCGGCAAGAAGCGTTTTCAGGAAAATGAGCCCGCCCGTGCCGTCTGTGACCGCGTGGAAAAACTCCACCGCGATGCGGTCTTTATACACCAGCACCCGGAACGCGCATTTTCGCACGCTGTCAAACGGCTCGTGCTGAAGCGGGCAGCTTTTTTCGGCCTGAATGTCCGGCGCCTTGGGGATCTGCTCCAGATAGTACCAGAATGCCCCGCGCCGCAGCCGCACAGCCATCGACGGAAAGCGCCGGACCGTCACATCCAGCGCCGCGCGAAGAACGTCCACGTCAACCGCTTCTGTCAGATTCGCCGAGAGCCGGAAGAAATTCGTCCACGTGCGCCGCTTGGCCGCGGGATAAATTTTCGCCGCGTTGTCGAGCTTCATCCACCGAAGGCTCTTGGCGGGCGAAAGCGTATGGTCAAGAAAATGGCCGATCGCCTCAAAATCGTCCTGCATGTTTTCGGCCAGACAGTAAAGCACATACGCGTGCCAGCGCTCGGGCGCGATGTGAAGTGTGCTTTTGCACCCGGCCTCCAGAAGCCTTTCGTGAAGCCTTCGCGCGTCGTCCAGCAAAATCTCATCCCCGCCCGCAAAAAGAAGCGACGGCGGCAGGCCCTTCAGGTCTCCAAAAAGCGGAGAGCAGAGGGGATTTTTGGGGCTTTCCGTGTAGCAGGTCGAATAGAAATCCAGAAGCTCTTTGGAAAGCGAGGGGTCTTTTTCGCGGTTTTCCGCAAATGTCGCGCCCGACTGCGTCAAATCCGTCCACGGCGAAATGCCGATGAGGCCGCACGGAAGCGGAAGCTGCATTTGCTTTAGCTTCAGGCACAGCGCGTAAATGAGCCCGCCGCCCGCAGACTCGCCGCAAAGAAGGATCTGGCTCGGCGCATAGCCCTTGGACAGAAGATACTGATAGCTCACCACCGCGTCGTCGAGCGCCGCCGGGAATTTGCTCTCCGGAGCGAGCCTGTACGCCGCGCAGAACACCCGCACGCTGCACTCGTCGGCCAGCGTCGCGGCGAAGCCCTTGGCGTACTCGAGATTTCCGCAGGTGTAGCCGCCGCCGTGCAGGTATAAAACGACGCCCGTGCGCCGCTTGTCCTTCGGCATGAGCCACGCGCCCTGAAAGCCCCCGAAATCGTGTTCGCGGACATAGACCTCCCGCTTGTGGATGGCCGTCATGAGCTCGCCGAGCTTGTCCTGTCCCTTGCGGGTGAGCTCGAGCGAACAGCCCTCGACAAAGGGCTTGAAAAAATTCAGCTGGGCGCGGACCAGTTTGGCGTGCAGCTCCATGCGATCGTTTCCTTTCCGTGTTCAGGTTTCAGCGTGAATGTATATTATAGCATCAAAGACCAGGGTCTGTAAAGAGGCAGCGGAGGCGTCTGTGGATTCCTGCGCACCAAAGGGCTCCTGCGCACCAAAGGCCCCTTTGTGTAAAGGGGGCTGTCAGCGAAGCTGACTGAGGGATTGTGCAGTAGGCGGTATCAAATTACCGACTGCGTCCGGCGACCGGCGTTCAATCCCCTCAGTCACCTTCGGTGACAGCGTCCCTACCCTCTTTGTCCCTTCGGGACATTTCCCCCTGATAGGGGGAATCGGCCCCTTGCCGCAAGGGGAGCCTTGA
>CAKUJL010000036.1 GCA_934661715.1 uncultured Oscillospiraceae bacterium
ACCTTCGCCGTGCCCATGATGATCGCGTCGCACGACACATGGCCGAAGCACGGGGCGTTGCCCTGCACTCTGGGATAGAAGACCTGCGTCGATTCCTCCTTTGCAACCGAGCGCGAAATAACTCTCGTGCGCGAGCCCGCGCCGTTCAAAATCACGTCCATCTCGCTCACGGCGTGCTGATCTGCGTGCGTCAGCAGCTTTTCCGTGATCATGACCTCGGAATTTTTGCCCTCGGCCACGACCTTGGTGTACCGCTTCGTATCGTCGACGCCCGCGATCTGGCTCGTCAGCATCGTGATCTGTGCGCCTTCTGCCAGATATACGATCGTCTGCGGGTTCAAAATCCGCTTGCCGGTGCCTTCGCCCTCGCCGTAGTGCTTTTCAATGTAGGTGACCTTCGCGTTCTTTTCGACATAGAACGTGTGGATGCCGTCGTGCTGCGAGTCGCAGTCGCCGCAGTTGTGGATGCCGCAGCCCGCGACGATCGTCACCTCGGAGCCTTCGCCCACAAAAAAGTCGTTATAGACCATGTCGTGGAAGCCGGACTTCGTCAGAACGACCGGGATGTGCACGTCCTCGTGCTTGGTAAAGGGCTTGATTTTGATGTCGATGCCGTCCTTGTCGGTCTTCGAGACGATCTCGATATTATCCGTGTTGTGCCGGTAAGCCTTCTGGCCGTCGGAACGGATGTTGACCGCGCCGGGCGCCTGTTCGCCCTTCATATCGGCGACGATCTCGAGAATGTGCTTTTGTACGTCGTTCAGCATGTTCCGTCCACCTCCAGCATATTGCAGCCCGTGACCGTATCGGCCAGGATCTGCGGGTAAATTTCGTCTGCCGTGCCGCGTCCGGTGACCTGTCCGCCGGAAATGAGCACGATCTCGTCGGCCAGACGGATGATGCGCTCCTGATGCGAGATAATGATAATGGTCCGTCCGCCCTCGTCGTGGAGCCGCTGGAACGTCTCGGTCAGCCGCGCAAACGACCACAGGTCGATGCCCGCCTCGGGCTCGTCAAAGAGCATGAGGCTTGCGTTCTTAGCAAGGATCGTCGCAATTTCAATGCGCTTGACCTCGCCGCCGGAAAGACTCGTGTCCACATCGCGCGTGAGATAGTCTCTTGCGCACAGGCCGACCTTCGTCAGATACGAACATGCCTCGTCGTGGCCGAGCGTCTTGCCCGCCGCAACGTTCAGAAGATCCGATACCCGGATGCCCTTGAAGCGCGGCGGCTGCTGGAAGCCGTAGGAGATGCCGCGTCTTGCGCGGTCGGTGATGGAAAGGCCGGTCACGTCCTCGCCGTTCCAGATGATCTGTCCTTCCGTCGGGGTCACAAGACCCATGATGGCCTTGGCCAGCGTCGTCTTGCCGCCGCCGTTGGGGCCGGTGATGACGATGAATTTTCCGTCGTCCACCGTCAGATTGATATGCTTGAGAATGTCTACCGTTCCGCCTTCCGCGGAAGCCGAGAAGCAAAGATCTTTCAGTTCGAGCATAATTTTTCCTCTTTTTTCGCAGTTGTCTAATCAGTATAACATACTTTTCCACGATGTGCAATTCTTCGTGCATATTTCCAGTATTATTTTGCCGAAATGTTCCATGATATCCGGAAAAAGGTTTCCCACTATATTTTTCCCGAAATTTTTGTGGAAATTCCTATACAAAATCAATTTTATCTGCTATAATGTCTATACTTATGACCAGTCCCCGCGTGGATGAAAGGATGTGTGAACGCTTTGGCCGGATTATCCGCAGTAATCTTTATTCCCGATGATACGCTGAAAACCGGTTTTTCCCGCCCAATGATGCTGCAGAATATCATGGGTACGCCTTTGCTTTCGTGGCTGGCGTCCTCTCTGATTGCCGGCGGCGTTGGGCGGTTCTTTTTGGTCTGCCACGAGCGGTTCAAGCGCGAGGCAAGAGCCTGCTTCCCGGACGATATCGAGTTCAGCTGCCCCTCGGTCGAGGCGACAAGTGATCAGCTGCACGTCTTTTTGTCCACGGCTGACGAATCCGAAGAGGACATCATCGTCGTCACCGGCCCCGCGGTCATCCTCCCCTTCGCAGCGGAAGAAGAGCAGTTTGATTCCGCGCCCATCGCAAGCCCCGTGAGCTCCGTTTCGCGGAAGGCGCTGATGGCGGCGCTGGACGAAAAGTTCATCTTCACCGCATTTCTCAAGGACCACGGCGTTCCCTACACCGACCGCGACGGCGTCTACGGCGTGGCCGATTTACAGGAAATGACGAGCTGGCAGCCCGTTCTCTCCCGGGCGAAGCTCTACGAGCTCTCGCGTCACGGCGTCGAGATCTGGGACTACAACACAACGTATGTCGACCCCGCGGCCAATGTCGGCCCCGGCACGGCGCTTCTTCCCGGCACGATTCTGCGCGGGCAGACCTCCGTCGGCAAAAACTGCACCATCGGCCCGAACAGCTATCTGGAAAATGCCCGCATCGGCGACGGCACAAAGGTCAACGCCTCGCAGGTCTACAACTCCTCCATCGGCTACGACACACACGTCGGCCCCTTCGCCTATATAAGGCCCGGCTCAAGCGTCGGAAACTGCGTGCGCGTGGGCGATTTCGTAGAGATCAAAAACTCCGCCATCGGCGACGGCACAAAGATCTCACATCTGACCTATGTGGGAGACAGCGACGTCGGCAAGAACATCAACTTCGGCTGCGGCACCGTCACGGTCAACTATGACCGCGCGAAAAAATACCGCACGGTGATCGAAGACAACGCCTTCATCGGCTGCAACACGAACCTCATTGCGCCCGTGCGCGTCGGAGAGGGTGCATACATTGCTGCGGGCTCTACCATCACCGACGACATTCCCGCCATGGCCCTGTCGATCGCCCGCGCCCGCCAGCAGAACAAAAAGGACTGGGCCAGCCGCCACAAGCTCAAGGAAAAGTAACGCGTATTCAGACAGCTCCGGCTGTTGAATAAATAAAAAGCCAGAAAGTAAGAACAAACGGAATTCAAAAAATTATGGGGGTAATTTCATATGATTTCGCACGGTAAAAACGTCAAGGTGTTCTCTGCAAACGCCAACCGTCCGTTCGCCGAGGGCGTCTGCCGCAAGCTGTGGCTGCCGATGGGCGACTGCGCCGTTTCCAAATTTGCCGACGGCGAGGTTTCCGTCAGCATCAACGAGTCCGTCCGCGGCAGCGACGTGTTCATCGTCCAGTCCACCTGCAAGCCCGTCAACGATAACCTGATGGAGCTTCTTGTCATGATCGACGCCTGCCGCCGCGCCTCTGCCGGCCGTATCACCGCCGTCATGCCGTACTTCGGCTATGCCCGTCAGGACCGCAAGGCCAAGGGCCGTGACCCGATCTCCGCAAAGCTCGTCGCCAACATGATCGAAGCCGCAGGCGCTGACCGCGTGCTGACCATGGACCTGCACGCTTCCCAGATCCAGGGCTTCTTCGACATCCCGGTCGACAACCTGCACGCGACCGCCGTGTTCGTCAAGTACTTCCTCGACAAGTTTGAAAACCCGGAAGACATGGTCGTGGTCTCCCCCGACGTCGGCTCCGTCGCCCGCAGCCGTTCGTTCGCCAACAAGATGGGCATGGGTCTTGCCATCGTTGACAAGCGCCGCGAGCGCGCCAACCAGTGCGAGGTCATGAACGTCATCGGCGATGTCAAGGGCAAGCGGTGCCTTCTTTATGATGATATGGTCGACACGGCCGGTTCTCTGTGCAACGCGGCGAAGGCCATCGTGGAGATCGGCGGCGCGACCGAGGTCTATGCCTGCGCAACGCACGGCGTTCTCTCCGGCCCCGCGCTCGAGCGTCTGGAAAACAGCTGCATCAAGGAGCTGGCTCTGCTCAACACCATCCCCGCACCCGAAAACGCACCGAAGAAGATCCGCTACATCGACGTCGCGCCCGTCTTTGCCGACGCCATCCAGAGAATCTACGAAGAAACTTCCATGTCCGTTCTGTTCTAATTTCAAATATGTTTTTTTCGTCCAACGCTGCCGAGACCTGGCTCATTGCGGGTCTCGGCAACCCCGGCCGGGAGTATGAAAAGACCCGGCACAATACGGGCTTTCTGGCCCTCGACCAGCTGGCAAAAGCGCTCGGTGTGCGCGTCAACAAGCCCAAATTCAAAGGGGAAGCCGGCTCATGCGACTATCAGGGAAAGCGCCTGATCCTGCTCAAGCCCCAGACCTACATGAACGCGTCCGGCCTGTCCGTCGAGCCCTGCGCCCATTTTTACAAGATCCCGCCCGAGCGCATCATCGTCATCTTTGACGACATCAGTCTCCCCGTGGGCAAGATCCGCGTCCGCAAAAGCGGCTCTGCCGGCGGGCACAATGGCATCAAATCGATCATCTCGAGCCTCGGCACCGACCAGTTCCCCCGCGTAAAGGTCGGCGTGGGCGACAAGCCGCACCCCGATTACGATCTTGCCGACTGGGTGCTCTCCAACATTCCCAAAGAAGACCAGGAGGCGTTCCAGACGGCCCTGCACCACGCGGCGGAGGCCGCTCTTTGCATCGTAACCTCCGGCACGGAAAAGGCCGCAAGCGCATACAATGGAAAATGAGCCTTCGGGCAAACTTCCGTTCCCCAAAAACATTGCATTTTCGTCCAATACCCCCCATGGAGCTCTCCATGAGGGCGCTTGGCATCCTATAAACTTCCATATTTTTGAAATATCAAAAGAAAGGAGCTGTTTCCTTTGAACATTCTCTTGCAGGCGCTGGAAAAAAGCCCGGAATACCGGCAAATTTTAGACAGCCTTTCCCGCTCCGGCGTGTGCGCGGTCTCGGGGCTCAGCCAGATCACGCGCAGCCATTTTATTGCCGCCCTTCATGCCGCGGCGTCCCGGCCGTCGGTCCTCATCTGTCAGGACGAGATGGCCGCGTCCCGGCTTCAGGAGGAGCTCGAGAGCTTTCTCGGCGTGCAGGCCCCCGTTCTTCCCGAGCGTGAGCTGACCTTCGTCGAGGCCTCCGGCGTTTCGCGCCAGTGGGAGCAGAAGCGTCTGCGGCTCCTTTACGATCTGGCCGCCGGAAAGCTCCCGCTGCTTATCGCAAGCGCGCAGGCGCTGTCTCTTCGGACAATGCCGCGCGAGGTCCTGTTTTCGGCCAGCATCCGCCTTCGCGTGGGGGCAAGCTTCTCTCCCGACGAGCTCTCCGAAAAGCTCACGCAGGCAGGCTACGCCAGAACGTTCCTCGTAGAAGGCGCGGGTCAGTTTGCCCTTCGCGGCGGCATTTTAGACGTCTTTTCTCCCGGAGAAGCGATGCCGGTCCGCTGCGAATTTTTTGGAGACGAGCTCGACGCTATGGGCTTTTTTGACCCCACAACGCAGCGCCGGACGGAAAACACCGAAGAAGCGCTGCTGCTTCCCGTCGCCGAGAGCCTCCCGCAGCTCTGCCCCGAAGGTATCCCCGGCCTCTGCCGCGATTTAGAGGCCATCATCGCACGGCAGAAGCGCCGCAAAAATCCCCACGAAAACCTGATCACCACGCTCACGCGCGATATCGAAAGCTTGCAGAGCGGCGTGAGCTTTCCGTCCGCGGACCGCTATATGGCCCTCATCTACCCCGAATTTTCCTGCGCGGCAGACTATCTTTCGAGCGAGACTGCCGTCTATTTCTGCGACCACGGCGCTCTTTCCCGCGCCGCCAAAGCGCAGGAGGAGGAATTCGGCCTCGGTCTCGACGCGTTTCTGGAGTCCGGACGGCTTGCCGGTGAGCTCTGTGACTTCTATCTCCCGTTCGAAGACCTCGCCGCAAGGATGCGCGGAAAGCCCGTCGTCTATTTTGACAGCTTCCTGTCCGCGCGTTTCCCCGAGAGCCTTCCGCCGCAGCAGCTTCTCTCCGTCACCGCGCGGCAGCTTCCGGGCTACGGCGGCAGCCTCGAGACGGCGGTGAGCGATCTCAAAAACTACGTCAGAAACGACTACGGCTGTCTCGTCCTCTGCGGCGGCAAACGGCGCGGCGAAATTCTCAAGGACATGCTCGTAAAAGAGGGCGTCAACGCCCTTCTGGCCTTCCCGGCGGTCCATCTGCCGCAGGCCGGGCAGATCTTCCTCACCGACGGCTCGCTTCCGGCGGGTCTGGAATATCCCGACCTGCGCTTTGCCATCCTGACCGAGGGGCAAATTCTCATCAAAAAAACGGAGCGCAAGCCGAAGCCCAAAAAGACGCCCTCCAACCGCAAAAAGCTTGAATCCTTCACCGACCTTACCCCCGGCGATCTCGTCGTCCACGAGCACCACGGCATTGGCCGCTACGTCGGCATGGAGCAGATGAAGGTCGGCGGCGCGATCAAGGACTACGTCAAAATCGCCTATCAGGGCACGGATACGCTCTACGTTCCGGCGACCCAGCTGGATTTAGTGAGCAAATACATCGGCTCCGGCGGCGAGAACCAGACCGTGCGTCTTAACAAGCTCGGCGGCGACCAATGGCAGAAGGCCAAGGCCAAAGCAAAAGCCGCGGCCAAGGACCTGGCGGCAGGCCTCATCCAGCTCTACGCCGAACGAAAGCGCCGTCCGGGCTTTGCCTTCGCGGCGGACTCCCCGTGGCAGAAGGAATTTGAAGAGAGCTTCGAATACGCCGAAACGGACGACCAGCTCCGCGCCATCGCCGAGATCAAGCACGACATGGAGTCTCCCGCGCCCATGGAGCGGCTTCTGTGTGGCGACGTCGGCTTCGGAAAAACCGAGGTCGCCCTCCGCGCGGTCATGAAGTGCATTTTAGACGGCAAGCAGGCCGCGATTCTGGTCCCCACGACCGTTCTTGCCCAGCAGCACTACCTCACGGCGCTCAAACGCTTCGGCTCGTTCCCGGTGACAATCGACGTCCTGTCCCGCTTCCGCACGCCGGCGCAGCTCAAAAAAACCTTGCAGGAGCTCGAGACCGGCAAAATTGACCTCATCATCGGCACACACAAGCTCTTGCAGAAAAGCGTCCGGTTCAAGGACCTCGGCCTTCTCATCGTCGACGAGGAGCAGCGCTTCGGCGTGAGCCACAAGGAGCGGCTGAAGGAAATTTCCCGCGGCGTGGACGTTCTGACCTTATCTGCCACGCCCATTCCCCGCACGCTCAACATGGCCCTGTCCGGTCTTCGCGACATGTCCACCATCGAGCAGCCGCCGCACGACCGCTATCCCGTGCAGACCTTCGTTCTGGAACACAGCGACCGTATTCTGGACGAAGCCATCCGGCGCGAGCTATCAAGAGGTGGTCAGGTCTATTACCTGCACAACCGCGTCGAAACCATCGACGAGTGCGCCGCGAAGCTCAAGGAGCGTCTGGGCGACGTGGAAATTGCCGTCGCGCACGGAAAAATGAATCAGGAGCAGCTCTCGGACGTGATGCAGGCGATGGCCGACGGGCAGATTCAGATTTTGGTTTGCACAACGATCATCGAAACCGGCATCGACATTCCGAACGTCAACACCCTCATCATCGAAGACGCGGATAAGCTCGGTCTTGCCCAGCTGCACCAGCTCAGAGGCCGCGTCGGCCGTTCCTCCCGCCACGCTTACGCCTATCTCACCTTCCGGCGCGGCAAGGTCCTCTCCGAGGTCGCGGAAAAGCGGCTCGAGGCCATCCGCGAATACGCCGAGTTCGGCTCCGGCTTCAAAATTGCGATGCGCGATCTGGAAATCCGCGGCGCGGGCGATCTGCTCGGCTCGGAGCAGTCGGGGCATATGCTCTCGGTCGGCTACGATATGTACCTGAAGCTGCTCGAGGACGCGGTTTTGGAAGAGCGCGGCGAAGAATCCCTCAAAGAGCCCGAGTGCACCGCCGATCTGGACGTCACGGCGAACATTTCCAAAGCCTACGTCTCCTCCGGCGAACAGCGCATGGACCTCTACCGCCGCATGGCCGCCATCCGCACGCAGGAGGACGCAGACGATCTTCTCGACGAGATCGTCGACCGGTATGGAGACCCTCCCAAGGGCGTCATGAACCTGATCGCCATTGCGCTGCTTCGCGCCAGAGCCGCCGCCTGCGGCATCGTCGAGATCAGCCAGAAGGGTCAGACCCTGACCATCTCGCTCGGCGTGTTCGATTTTGCCGCCATTTCGGCGCTTTGCGAAGAGCCGGGCTTCAAGGGCAGAGTCTTCTTTGCCGCCGGAAAAGTCCCGGCCATCACCGTCAAGCTCAGATCCGGCGAAGACCCCCTGAAGCTTGCCGAACAGCTCGTCGGCCGCTACAGCCTCATCCGGAACAAATGACGCGGACGCTTCGTCCAACATACGTGGCAAATCTTAAGGAGAAATTCAGAATTTGGCCGCGATTCTTGGTCGAAATGCCGTTGCAAAAAACCGCGCACTTCGGTATAATGAGAGCTGTATAGTTGTCATAATACCGACACTTCTATTTCACCACCTCCCGGCGCTGCTTTGCCGGTTGAAAATTGGAGGGATTCCTATCAGAAAGAAAGGTAAATTCGAGCAGAGCCGCACGCCCAAAAAGCCGTCGGTCGCCGAGCAGCAGGTAAATAAGCCCGCCAAGGCGCCAAAGCCCGCAAAAGAGCCCCGGCAGGGCTCCGGCAAAAAGGGTCTCGTCATCGCGCTGGCCCTCGTCGTCATTGTCATTCTCGGCGTCTGCTCGTATGGCTTTGTGCTCAAAAATCAGGACGCGATCTACCCGAACGTCTATGTCGCGGGTGTGAATGTCGGCGGACTCAAGCGCGACGCCGCCGTCTCCGCGGTCTCCGAGGCCGTGCAGACCAGCTACGCAAGCGACACGCTGAACGTCGTGCTGCCCGACCGGACGCTGAGCCTCACGCCCGAGGTCACACAGGTCGCGCTCAATCCCGAGCAGGCCATTGACGAGGCGATGCGCTACGGCCGTTCCGGCGGCCCCATTTCCGCCGTGATCAATCGGCTTCGCGCCGGAAAGAGCGAATACACGGTCGATCTCGATTCGAGTCTGAACCTCGACACCGAGTATATCCGCACCCTTGTCGACCAGACCGCGCGTGAATGCGCCTCCGACAAAATTGACCCCATCGTCAAGGTCAACGAAGACGCCGGCACGATCACCATCACCGCCGGTTCTCCCGCCATTTCGCTCGACGCCGACAAGCTCTATGACGCGGTCATCGCGCGGTTTGCCTCCGGCGATTTCAGTGATCTGGACTTTGACTACGACACCGTTCCGTGCGAAAGCGTCGATTTACAGCAGTATTACGACAAATACTGCAAGGAAATGACCGACGCGTATTACGACGAAGAGAAGAAGGAGCTCGTCGCAGAGGTCAACGGCTACGGCTTCGATCTTCCGTACTACACCCAGCAGCTTGCCATGGCGAAGGCCGGAGACGTCATCACCATCCAGATGGAGGACCTTGTCCCCGAGGTCACGCTCGAAGAGCTCAAAAAGACCTATTTTGCGGACGTGCTTGCCTCCTATGACAGCCCGCACACCAACCTGCCCGCAAGAACCAAGAATCTGGAGCTGGCCTGCAAGGCCATCGACGGCACCATTCTGAACCCCGGCGACGAGTTCTCGTTCAATACGATCGTCGGCGAGCGCACCAAGGAAAAGGGCTATCAGGCGGCCATCGTCTACACCGACGGCGGCAAGAGCGAGGCGCAGGAGGGCGGCGGCATCTGCCAGGTCGCATCGACCATCTACACCTGCACCCTGCTTGCCGACCTCGAGGTCACCGAGCGCTCACCGCATATGTACCTCGTCACCTACGTTGAGCCCGGCATGGACGCCACGATCTACTGGCCGAGTCTGGACTACAAGTTCAAAAACTCGACCGATATGCCCCTTCGCATCGACGCTTCTGTCTCCGGCGGCTACGTGCACATCAAACTCGTCGGCACCAAGCAGGAGCACGACTACGACCACATCAAGCTCCGCGGCGTCTACGCAAGCTCCACCGCGTGGAAGACCGTCGCTGAGGTTGACGGCAAGAAGGTGGAGATCACCATCGCCAAGGGCGCGGGTGTGGACGCAAACGGCAACGCCATCGACCTCGCCGTCGACGCTTCCGGCAACAAGTACGTGCTGGGCAGCATCACCGAGGGCGAATACACCGGCTACACCATCAACGCCTACCGCGACTTCATCGCCGCCGACGGCAGCACCATGCGTTCCGAGCTTCTGCACACCGACCAGTTCAAGCACCGCGACCGCTGCTACTCCGTCACGCCGTACACCGAGCCCGAGCCTGACGTTCCCGAAGAGCCCGATCCCACCGATCCCGACTATGACCCGACGCAGGACCCGAACTATAACCCGGACGACAGCAGCGACGATAACCGCTACACCGGCGATCCTTCGGCAATGCCTTTCTGGAACTGACGATTCATAAAACCAAAACAGAAAATCCTGTACCGCTATGGTACAGGATTTTTTGCGCTTATTTGAATTTCTGACTCTCCAGAACAGCCTGCTGGTCGCAGCGGTTGTTATATTCGTTCTCTGCGTGGCCCTTGACCCAGTGGCACTGCACGTCGTGCGTTTCGCACAGCTCCAGAAGTGTCTGCCAGAGGTCGGGGTTGAGCGCGGGCTTTTTGTCGGATTTGACCCAGCCGCGCTTTTGCCAGCCCTTGGCCCAGCCCTTTTCCAGCGCGTCGATGACATACTTGGAATCTGACCACAGCTCGACCCGGCAGGGCGTTTTGAGCGCCCGCAGCGCTTCAATGACGGCGGTGAGCTCCATGCGGTTGTTGGTCGTCCGCGCCTCGCCGCCGGAGAGCTGCTTTTCAATTTCGCCATACCTGAGAATCGCGCACCAGCCCCCCGGCCCGGGATTTCCCGAGCAGGCGCCGTCGGTGTAAATGGTGACTGTTTTCATGCAGACCTCCAAGGGGGGTATTTTGTCCGTTTTCCAACGAATAGGGAAAGGTTTAGGCCAACTTTCTGGCCGTGGCGGGATTTATTTTGCCGTGCGCGGCGGCAAGCGCCGGTTTTCTGCTGGCGGTGGCCGCCAGCTGGTCCAAACGCATTTTCTTTCTTGCTCGTGCAAGAAAGAAAACGCTTCGCAAAAGAAAGAAGACGCCAAAGAAAACC
>CAKUJL010000037.1 GCA_934661715.1 uncultured Oscillospiraceae bacterium
CCACTGCACTGGCTGCCGCAACGTTCAGAGAATCCACGCCGTGGCCCATCGGGATGCGTACCGTGTAATCGCACGCGGCGATGGTCGAACCGGCAAGGCCGTCTCCTTCCGCGCCCAGAACGATCGCGAGGCGGTCGATTTTTGTCAGCCGCTCGTCTCCGAGGGAAACGGAATCGTCCCGCAGGGCCATCGCGCAGGTAGAAAAGCCCGCGTTTTTCAGAAGTTCCATGCCGCCCTGCGGCCAGAAGTCGAACGTGGCCCACGGGATCTGAAACACCGTTCCCATGCTCACGCGCACGGCCCGGCGGGTCAGCGGATCGCAGCACGTGGGGGAAAGCAGCACCGCGTCCATGCCAAGCGCCGCCGCCGAGCGGAAGATGGCCCCGATGTTCGTCGCGTCCACCACGCCCTCCAGAACCGCCACACGCCGCGCGTTTTGGATCACGTCCGCGGGCTTTTTGGGAGCGGGACGCCGCATCGCGCACAGAACGCCTCTTGTCAGGGTGTAGCCGGTGAGTTCGGCCAGAACCTCACGCGGCGCGGTGTAGACCGGAACGTCCGGGCATTTTTGAAGAAGGGAAGCGGCGTCGCCGTCAATGTGCCGCGCCTCCATCAAAAACGAGACGGGCTCCAGGCCAGTGTCCAGCGCCGTTGCGATGACCTTGGGGCTCTCGGCGATGAAAAGGCCCTTCACGGGCTCCAGGCGGTTTCGCAGCTGCGCCTGCGTGAGTCTGGCGTACACGTCCAGCTCCGGCGCGTCCAGCGTTTTTAACTCGATGATCTTTGCCATAGCATATCCTCCGTCAGCCTAAATCCCCGGCTTCGCGCTCAAGCTGCAAAAGCGCCTTGCGGAACTGGCGCGAGAAGAGAATCGCGGTAAACGTCACGGCCAGCGTGTCTGCAACAGGCTCTGCCATGTAGACGCCCATGACCTGATCGGAGATGAGGTGCGGCATGAGATAGATGAGCGGAATGAGCAGCACGAACTTGCGCACCACCGCCACGATGATCGAGCACGGCGCGTTGCCCATCGACACGAACGTCATCTGGCAGGCGATCTGGATGCCAAACAGCAGCATCACCGCGCAGTAGATGCGAAGGGCCTTCGCGCTAAAGACGATGAGCTCCTCATTCGGCGTAAAGATCGAGGCGAAGACCTGCGGGAAGAGCTGGATGCAGGCCCACAGAACGGTCGAATAAACCAGAGACGCGGTTAATAGCAGCTTGAAGGTCTTCTTCACGCGTTCGGCGTTTTTTGCGCCGTAATTGTAGCTCAGAATCGGCTGAGCGCCTTGAGAAAGACCCTGCAAGGGAAGCATCGCAAACTGCATGACGCTGGTTAAGATCGTCATCGCGCCGACGGCAATGTCGCCGCCGTATTGAAGAAGCGACGTGTTGAAGCAGACCGAAATGACGCTTTCGCTGGCCTGCATGATAAAGCTGGCCGTGCCGAGCGCGACACAGGGAAGGAAGAATTTCGGGCGCAGGCGGATATTTTCGTTTTTGAGCCGCAGAAGCGTTTTCCTGCCGCGCAGGAAGGCACAAACCCACACGCACGACACGCCCTGCGACAAAATCGTCGCCAGCGCCGCGCCCCGAACTCCCATGTGGAACACGAAGATAAAGAGCGGGTCTAACACAATGTTGCACACCGCGCCGATGAGAACGGTCAGCATACCGGTCTTCGCGAAGCCCTGCGCGGTGATGAACGCGTTCATGCCGAGGGTCAGCTGGACGAAGAGCGTGCCGATGGCGTAGACGTTCATGTAGCTGACCGCGTATTCGATCGTGTTTTCGCTCGCGCCGAAGGCCAGAAGAAGCGGCCGGTTAAAGAAAAGCAGCACCGCCGTCAGGATAAGAGAGACGATGACCTGAAGCGTAAAGCAGCTGCCGAGCGTTTTTTCCGCCGCGTCGTGGTCGTTTTTGCCCATGAAGATGGAGGCTCTGGGAGCGCCGCCGGTGCTGACGAGGGCTGCAAACGCGGAGACGATCATGATGATCGGCAGGCACACGCCCACGCCCGTGAGAGCCAGAGACCCGTCTTCCGGCATGTGGCCGATGTAAATGCGGTCGACGATGTTATAGAGCATGTTGACCAGCTGCGCAATGACCGTGGGGACGGAGAGCCTGAAAAGAAGCTTTCCGACGGGCTCACGGCCCAGAAATGTTTTGTCCTGATTCATTGTGTACTGCCTTTCTTTTCGGGTGTATTCTGCGCGGCGCGCTCCAGATTCTGCGAAATGGTTTCCATGCAGCGGGCAAAGACCGAAAGCTCGTCTTCGCTCAGCCCCTGCGCCAGCGTCTGCGCAAACGATTCCTGCATGGCTTTGCCCTGGGCGATGATGGGCGCGGCCTTTTCGGTCGGCACGAGACGAAGCTTCCGCCGGTCGCCGGGGACGGTCTTTCGTTCGAGCAGGCCTAGCGTGGCAAGCGTGTCGACGTGCAGCGAGACGATGCCGGGCTTGAACCTGCGCAGGGCGCAGATGTCCTTTGCGGTGTTATTTTCGGGGTTGTTCGCCAGAAACAGCAGAATCTCTGCCGCCGTCTGCGGGATGGAGAACGCGCGGCTCAGCGGCTGCATGGCGGTCTCGTAGGCGTCCATGAGGCGCTTGGCCTGCGCCTGAAGCCGGGCCGCGGTCGGAAAATAGTCCATGCAAGCTTCCTCCTGAATTAAACTGTTCAATTTTGAACAATTCAATTATAATCAAAAACTGCCGCTTGTCAAGGCCGGAAATAAAAAAATTCCCGTCCGGTGAAAGACGGGAAACGTGCTATTTTTTTGCGTGCAGGATCAGAAGAATGCCGTCTGCGCAGGAGATCCTCGCCGTGCCCTCCCACTCGTTGCTCACGCCGACGGGGAAGGTGTTGGTGACGGTCTTTCCGTGCAGGGGATACTTGACGCCGGAGATACAGACGTTCTGTACCTCGTCCGTCAGCGCCAGCACCGAAAGGGAATACCCCGGCATGGGCGGAATTTCCGTTTCACCGTTCGATAAAAGAACCAGCCGCGCCGATTCGCCCCAGAGCTCTGCCGATACGCCGTGTGCGCACGCAAAGCTGAGAGCCTGCAAATTCCCGAGCAGATGGTCGAGCCTGCCGCCCAATGCGCAGTAGAGCCGGATTTTCGCAAACCCCCTTGATACGGCCCAGCGGACGGCGGCCATCGTGTCCGTGTCGTCCTTTTCAACCGGCAGATCGAGGATCGGAATGTCCCGCGGCACGGGGCCGTCGTAGGAATCGAAATCGCCGACGAGAAGGTCGGGCCGGACACCGGCGTTTTTCGCGTAGGCGTAGCCCTTGTCGCAGGCGATGATAAAATCGGCGGCGTCGATACCTGGGAGGATATCCTCCTGCCCGCCGGAAAGGATGGCGCAAAGCGTTTTCATGGGGCCTCCAAAAAAATGCGGGACTGCGGGGAGGCAGTCCCGGAATGCGTTTATTCTATCACAGGTTTGGGCAAAATCAAGCTTCGCTGGACAAAATATTACCGTCGATGGAGAATGTCACCACGCGAAGGGGAAGCGCCTTTCCGCTTTCCGCAATGGCCTTTTTTGCCGCGAATTCGAGCCCGCCGCAGCAGGGAACCTCCATGCGCAGAAGCGTGACGCTTTTTACGTTGTTGGAGGATACAATCGCGCCGAGCTTCTGGCTGTAGTCGATGGCGTCGAGCTTCGGACAGCCGATGAGCGTGATTTTCCCGCGCATGAATTCCTCGTGGACATTGGCATACGCGTAGGCCGTGCAGTCGGCGGCAATGAGAAGGTCCGCACCGTCAAAATACGGCGCGTTCACGGGCGCGAGCTTGATCTGACACGGCCACTGGGCAAGACGCGACGGACGTTTTTCCGCGTCTGCGGGCGCAGCCTCTTCGGACGGCTTGTGCATCTGCCGCAGCTGCGCACCGGGACAGCCGGTATGTGCGGCCTTGTGCGCCTTCGCGGCCAGAACGGCAGCTTCGTTATACGCGGGCGCTTCGCGCTCGACAAAGTGAATCGCGTCTACAGGACACGCCGGAAGACAGTCGCCGAGTCCGTCGCAGTAGTCCTCGCGCATGAGCTTTGCCTTGCCGTTTACCATCGCAATCGCGCCTTCGTGGCACGCCTTTGCGCACGCGCCGCAGCCGTTGCAGCGTTCTTCGTCGATCTGAATAATTCTACGTTTCATGAAAACCACTCCGTTCCTTTGTTCTGGCGTCAGTATAGCAGAGCTCATGCGCTAAATCCGTTGGAGTTCCAACAAAAAAGACGGAAAATTTTGAAAAAAACCGCCGCACCGGGAAGATGCGGCGGTATGTGAAATCCAATCAGTCCTCGCGGAAGATGATGCCGTTTTCGTCGGCCTTTTCGATGACGGCCAGCGCATGGTAGTTGACGCCCATGTTGCGCAGACGGTCGCCGCCGCCCTGGAAGCCCTTTTCGATCGCGATGCCGACGCCGATGAGCTCTGCGCCTGCCTGCTCGACGAGCTCACAAAGACCGCGCACAGCCTCGCCGTTTGCCATGAAGTCGTCGAGAATGAGCACGTGGTTGTCCTTTGTCAGCCACTCCTTGGAGAGGATCTGCGTGACCTTCTTTTTATAGGTGTAGGAATAAATCTCGCTCTGGTAGAGGCCGCCTTCGATGTTGTCGCTCTTGGCCTTCTTCGCGAAGACCATCGGAAGACCGTACCGGTACGCGCAGATCGCGGCCAGCGCGATGCCGCTTGCCTCGGCGGTGAGGACGAGGTCGACCTTGGAAAGGTCAAACAGCTTCGCAAACTCGTCGGCGATGTCCGCCATCAGCTTGCAGTCGATGCGGTGGTTCAGAAAACCGTCGACCTTAACGATATTGCCGGGTAAAACCTTGCCTTCTTTCAAGATCCGCTCTTTGAGTTCCTGCATAAAAACCTCCCAAATAATAAAGGCGGCAAGAGATACATCTCCTACTGCCAATTCACAAAGCCGCGCCAGATAAACCCCGCGGCAAAATGTCCAATAGTCGCAGCTGCGGCGCTGCGGTAGAAACATCCGGGCCATCCATCCGGACCTATATTGGCAACACGCTGTTTTGCACGCTGTCCGCATGGAACGAACAGCGCACGTTTTTGTACCTTGATGCTATCATTTCTGACGCCTTTCGTCAAGAGGCGCGGCGGGAAAAAAGGGAACAAAAATTCGGCAGAAACGAAATAAATATGCGGCAAGTTGCCCTGCCGCGTATTTCTGCTATTTATTTACTGATAGCACTCCGGACGAAGGATGCCGATGTAGGGAAGATTGCGATAGTAGTTCGCGTAATCGAGGCCGTAGCCGACGACGAATTCGTCCGGGATCTCAAAGCCGCAGATGTCGGTCTTGAGGCTCTTGTCGTGGCAGGTGGCCTTGTCGAGGAAGGAGACGGTCGTGATGGAAGAAGGCTTCCGCGCGGCCAGCAGCTCCTTGAGGTAGTGCATGGTAAGACCCGAGTCGATGATGTCTTCGACGATGACGACGTCGCGGCCAGTGATGTTGTTGTCGAGGTCCTTGATCAGACGCACGACGCCCGTGGACTGTGCGCCCGCGCCGTAGCTCGAGACGGAGATGAAGTCCATGTCGATGGCGCAGTTCATGCAGCGGCAGAGATCGATGTAGAAAAACGAAGCGCCTTTTAAGACGCAGACAAGCACCGGGCGCTTGTCGCCGAGCCGTTTGGTCAGCTCCGTGCCGATCTCCTCGACTCTCGCGGCGATGGCCTTTTCGGTGTAGAGAACGCGTTCAATATCCTGTTCAGCGGATCGGATGAGCATGAGAAACCCTCCTGAAAATTTTCTTTACAATCGCACGTTCTTTCATTATAATCAAAAAACAGGGATAAGTAAAATAGATATACGTAATTTTGGCTATTAGAAATTCTAATGACGGAGGGAAAACCATGGCAGTCAAGCTCGAGCTTTACCGCGTGTTCCACGAGGTGGCGCGGATGGGGAACATCTCTGCCGCGGCGCAGAACCTGTTTATCTCCCAGTCGGCGGTCAGCCAGTCGATCAAGCAATTGGAAGAGCAGCTTCAGGTGCGTCTTTTTTCGCGCAGCACGAAGGGCGTTTATCTCACGAGCGAAGGAAAGCTTTTGCAGGAATACATTTCGCACGCGCTGGGGCTCATTCAGAGCGGCGAAGAAAAGCTTGCGCAGTCGCGGCAGCTTCTCACGGGCGAGCTCATCATCGGGGCCAGCGACACGGTGACGAAGACATATCTTCTGTCGCGTCTCGAGGCGTTTCACCGCGACTATCCCGATATCCGCATCCGCATTTTGAACGGCACGAGCCGGATGGTGCTCGATTATCTGCACGCCGGACAGGTGGACATCGCCTTTGCCAGCGACGATCAGGACCCCGCGGTCTACGACGTGCGCCACTGTGTGGACACGCACACCATCTTTGTCGCCGCGCCCGATTATCCGTGCGATTTCACGCACCCGTACTCGATGGAGGAAATTGCGGCGTTCCCGCTGATTTTGCTGGAGCGCAAGGCAAGCTCGCGTCTTTATCTCGAGCAGTATTTCCAGCAGCACGGCGTGGCCATTCAGCCGGAAATCGAGCTGGGCTCTCATAATCTTCTCATCTCGCTTGCGAGAATCGGCCTCGGCGTTGCGTGCGTGACGGAGGAGTTTTCGCAGTCGGGTCTGAGCCGCGGCGTGATTCTGCCGCTGCGGACGGATTTCACGATCCCGCCGCGGGCCGTCACGATGTGTACCCTTCAGGGCGTCACGCCGACCTCGGCGGCCAAGCGCTTCATGGACTTTATCTCCGAGAGCAACAAAATGGCCTACGATCCCGGACATTCCTATCATTTCACAAACGGATAAAAAACGGCAGGGGAGGGCATTACGCCTTCCCCTGTTTGTAATCTCGGATAGCCTTCAAAAAGTCCTCGCCGTAGCGGCAGGCCTTGACCTCGCCGATGCCGGAGACCTCCAGCAGCGCGTCGAGCGTTTCGGGCGCTTTTTCGGCCATGTCGGTGAGCGTGGAGTTTGAGCACACGATGTACGCCGGAACGTTTTCGCGCTGGGCAATTTGCATGCGCGTCTGGCGAAGGCAGGAAAACAGATCGTCTGCGGCGGGAGCCTGCGCGGCGGTCTTCTTTTTTGCGCTCTTTTTGGGAGCGGCCTCCTCCGCGTTTTCCGGTTCGCGCACGGGCATGAGCACCTGCTTTCCGCGAAAGAGCACGTCCCGCGCCTTTTCGCCGGGCTCGAGCGTCTGGTGCTCGGGATTGACGCGAAGATAGCCCTCGAGCTCGAGAAAATCGCACAGCGCGTTCAGCTCCTGCCGCTTCGTGGGCATGAGATTATACGTCGAGAGCGTGTCGAGCCCGAGCTCCAGCACCCGCTTGTCCCTGCTTCCGCGAAGTGTGCGCAGAACGAGCGTTTTTCCGACGAAATAGCCGAGCTTTTCATACACCCGGTACACGCACGAGAGCACCATCTGCGAGGCTACCGTCACGTCGCGCAGGCGAAGGGAGGCCTTGCAGTTGCCGCAGCAGCCGCACGTGGCCGGATGGCTCTGTCCGAAATAGTCGAGGATGAAGCCGCGCAGACACTCGCTTGTTTTGCAGTAGCCGGTCATGTCGCGAAGCCGTGCAAAGTCGGCTCTTCGCACCTGTTCGCGCACGTCGGGGGCTAAGTCCTCGTTTCCGCCGTTTTTGATCAGGAATTCCGCCGTGTGGACATCGCCGGGCGAAAAGAGCAGAATGCAGTCTCCGGGGCTGCCGTCGCGTCCGGCGCGGCCTGCCTCCTGATAGTAGCTCTCCAGCGATTTCGGCATATTATAGTGGATGACGAAGCTGACGTTCGATTTGTCAATGCCCATGCCGAAGGCGTTCGTCGCGACCATGACGCTCTTGCGGTCGAAGCGGAAATCGTCCTGATTGGCGCGGCGCTCTTCCTCGGGAAGACCGGCGTGGTAGCGTGTGGCCGCAATGCCGCGATCGCTTAAGTATTCGCACACGCGCTCGACATTAGCCCGCGTGGCGCAGTAGATGATGCCGGACTTTCCTTCGCGCTCGAGCACGAGCGACAAGACGGCGGGAAGCTTGCTCGTTGGCCGCCGCACGTCAAAATAGAGGTTCGGCCGGTCAAAGCCCGTGACGTTGCAAAGAGGATTCTGAAGCCGAAGGTGCTCGATAATATCGCGGCGGACCTGCTGCGTGGCCGTGGCGGTGAAGGCGGCGACGACGGGCCTTTCGGGAAGAGAAGCGATGAAATCCGCGATTTTGAGATAGCTGGGTCTGAAATCCTGCCCCCACTGGGAAATGCAGTGCGCCTCGTCGACGGCCACGAGCGAAACGCCGAGACTGGTGCAGAGCGACAAAAAGCTCTCCGTTTCCAGCCGCTCCGGCGCGGCGTAAAGAAGCTTGTACGCGCCTCTGGACGCCTTCGCGTAGACCTCGCGCAGCTCCTCCAAAGATAGAGAGCTGTTGATGAAGGCCGCGGGGATCCCTGCCTCGGTGAGGGAAGCGACCTGATCTTTCATGAGGGAAATGAGCGGCGAAATGACGAGCGTGAGCTTTGGAAGCATCAGGGCCGGAAGCTGATAGCAGACGGATTTGCCGCCGCCCGTCGGCATCACGCCGAGCACGTCCCGGCCCTGCAAAATGGCGCCAATGAGCGTCTCCTGCCCGCCGCGAAAGGCGCTGTGGCCAAAGTATTTTTTGAGAAGCGTGCGCTTATCCATGCTGCTCCCTCCCATCTATCGGCGCTGCGCCGTGATTTTCCAAACACCTATTATATCGGATGCCGCACCGTTTGAAAAGAGCGGCAGACACAAAAACAGGGAAAATGTGCCGCTCATTCGGCCCTGCCGAAAACCGGTTCGCCGGCACAGCATTTTCCACAAGCTTTCGCTCTTTTTTTCGTTCCTTTTCCCAATGTGGGAAGGGTTGCTTTTTTGTTGTCTTTGCGATAAGATAAAGTTGGTAAGGATGCATAATTTTTTATAACATCAGCCCGTAATGCTATAAAGATTATACAATCCTATATCAAAAATAATATAGCAATTGCTCCGCATCACAATTTTGAATGGAGGAATTCTTATGACCGACAACTATTTTGGCCGTTTCGTTCTCCCGGAAGACTTACATGAGGCGCTTCTGAAATGCCGCTCGATCGCGTACATTGAGACGCAGGAGGAGCTCGACGAGCTCGTCTTCGGCCCGACGCATTCGTCGCGCTACGATGTCGTTTACAATATCGTCGGCAAGGGAAGCGTCAAGGAAGCGGAGGTCATCCGCTGCAAAAACGGCGCGTCGGTGAACTTCATGGAAGACTATATGCGCCGTCGTGACCCCAATTCGATGGTCATCAGCGACGAGCTTCCGACCGACAAGCCGAGATTCCAGGAGCGCTTCGGCTATCCGTTTGCAAAAGTCCGGCAGGAGACGATGGACTGGCTCTCCGGTCAGCGCGTGATCATGCTGCCCTTTAAGGCAGGCGACCCGGCGCACGGCTATGACAGTTTGCTCGTTTGCCCGGCGAACGCGGCGTTCTTTGCCTTGGCGCTTGCCAATATGCAGGGCTTTGTCGCGATTCAGGATATCCCCGAAAATTACACGCCTCGCGCGATCATTTACGTCGCCCCGCCCTTCCGGCACACGCACTTTGACGGCAAGCAGGTCGTCGTCCACAACCGCAGCGAGAGCCTGCACGAGGTCTTCGCGTACAATCTCTATCCGGGCCCGTCTGCCAAAAAGGGCGTTTACTCGGTGCTTTTGGATATTGGCGAGCACGAAGATTGGGTCTGCTGCCACGCGTCGTCCGCTTTGGTCGAAACGCCGTATGAAAACGAGACCGTCTTCATGCACGAAGGCGCGTCCGGCGGCGGCAAGAGCGAGATGCTGGAGGATTTCAAGCGCGAACCGGATGGCAGGTTACTTCTAGGCGAACACGTGCTGACGGGAGAGCAATACTTCCTCGATCTTCGTGAGTCGTGCAGCATTTACCCGATCTCAGACGATATGGCCCTGTGCCATTCGGCGTATCAGGACCCGGTCGAAGGAAAGCTTCGCATTGTCGACGCCGAAGCCGGCTGGTTCCTCCGCATGGATAGCCTGCACGCCTACGGCAATAACCCGATCTACGAAAAAGCGTCCATTCACCCCTCGAGACCGCTGCTGTTTTTCAACATGGACGGCGTGCCGGGCGCGACGTGCCTCATCTGGGAGCACGTGAAGGACTCGAACGGCCAGCCGTGCCCGAACCCGCGCGTGATCATTCCGCGCGACATGATCGAGCACATCGTCCCGCGCGAACCCATTTCCGTGGATGTGCGGAGCTTCGGCGTGCGCATGCCGCCTTCTACCGCGGAGCAGCCGAACTACGGCGTGATGGGCTTGCTTCACATCATTCCGCCGTCGCTTGCGTGGCTGTGGCGGCTCGTTTCGCCGCGCGGGTTTAAGAACCCCAGCAT
>CAKUJL010000038.1 GCA_934661715.1 uncultured Oscillospiraceae bacterium
TGGCTCTTGAATGCGTGCGCTCTCTTGACCTTACCGGTCTTGGTCAGATTGAATCTTTTCTTTGCGCCGCTATGGGTTTTCAGCTTAGGCATAGTGGTTCTCCTTCCGTGTGTTGCTTCGTTTGCAGGTTATTTGGGATTCTTGGGACTGAGGAACATGGACATATTGCGTCCCTCGAGCTTTGCGTCCTTGGCTACGGTGGCGAGCTCTTCACAGTCGGCCCCGAACTGCTTGAGCAGCTGTTCGCCGAGCGAGGTGTGCGCCATTTCGCGGCCGCGGAAACGAACGGTAACTTTGACCCGGTTGCCATCTTTCAGGAACTTCTGGGCATTTTTGACCTTGGTATTGAAGTCGTTGGTGTCGATGCTCGGGGACATGCGGATCTCCTTGACCTCGACGACCTTCTGGTTCTTCTTGGATTCCTTTTCTTTCTTCAGCTGCTCAAAGCGGAACTTGCCGTAGTCCATGATCTTGCAGACTGGGGGAACGGCGTTCGGCGCGATCTTGACCAGATCGAGCTCTTTTTCTTCAGCCAGCGCCAGAGCGGCTTCGGACGACATAATACCAAGCTGATCGCCTTCAGCTCCGATCACGCGGAGTTCCTTGTCCCGGATTTCCTCGTTGATCTGATGTTCTAATTTACCGATGGGAAAGCACCTCCAAATGCAAAGTGCGGATGCCGACAAGCACCCGCACACAAAAGCCCCTGTTGGGGACGTTTTCTGTATCAACCTCTTCGCCAGCGCTGGAGGTGAGTGCGGTGCTTCCCGCTCCTTCTTTGTTTTCTCCAGCTATTATACCGGCGAAAGGGCCGGATGTCAACCGCTATTTTCGAAATAATCTATCTTTTTTACTCATGACAGAAAAATCGGCAGCGGCGGCGGGGCCATCGTAAAGAGGATTAGTGCCGCGCCATATAGTCCTGCCAGAATCACCAGCACGCCGCAGAGCCACGAAAGCGCCCCTGACCGCGCGAGCTTTGCCGAAAGATAAAAGCCCAGCGCCAGAGACAGAACATAAAGCGAAATATTGAGCCAGCCTGCCGTAAACGCGAAGCCCGACTCGAGCGTGTAGTATACCCCGAGCAAAAACACGGGCATGAGCAGCAGTCCCGCCAGCGTCCCGCTCCAGGCCGCCTGCGCGTTCTCCGCCTTCCGGTTGAGAACGAACCCCGCCGCCAGAAACGGCCAGTACAGGAGCTTTAGATGCTCCCACACGCTCTCCGACACCGGACAAAAAAGCCCCACCAGCGGCGACGGGCAGAGAGCAAAGCCAAAGTGCAGCGCGGAGCCCGCCAGCGCCGTCAGCACAAACGCGAGAAAATACCGCCTTTTCATAAAAAACCCCTCCCACCAATACAATACTGGCAGGAGGGGAAGAATATGACTTACTGGAAGAACTGTGCGTGGACGGCACGCATGGCGCGTTCGGAGTCTTCCTTGTTGATGAGGACCGAGAGCTTAATTTCACTCGTGGAGATCATGTGAATGTTGATGTGCGCGGCATAGAGCGCCTCAAACATCTTCGCGGCCACGCCGGGATTGCCCTGCATACCAGCGCCCACGACGGAGACCTTGGCTACATCGGTGTTGATGTCGATGTGATCGAACTTCAGCGTGTCGCGGTTCGCGTTCAGGACCTCCTCGCAGCGCGAAACGTCCTTGTCGGCGACGGTGAAGACGATGTCCTTGCACTCGTCGTGGCCGTAGGACTGCAGGATCATGTCGACGTTGATCTTCTCTTTTGCAAGCAGGCTGAATACCTTGTAGGCCACGCCCGGTACGTCCGGCATTGCGGCCAGCGCGATCCGCGCGATTTTTTTATCCTGCGCCACACCGGCGATATAAGTCTTTTCCACGTTCTTGACTACCTCCTTGACAATGGTACCGGGGTTTCCGGAGAAGCTGGACAGAACCTCCAGCTGCACACCGTAGCTCTTGGCGAGCTCGACCGAGCGGTTGTTGAGCACCTGTGCGCCGAGAGACGCGAGCTCGAGCATTTCGTTATACGTGATTTCGGGAAGCTTTCTTGCCTCCGGGACGACGCGCGGGTCGCAGGTATATACGCCGTCAACATCCGTGAAGATCTGGCAGAGATCGGCCTGTAAGGCGACGGCCATCGCGACCGCCGTGGTATCCGAGCCGCCGCGGCCCAGCGTTGTCACATCGCCATACTTGTCGATGCCCTGGAAGCCCGCGACGAGGACGATGCGCTTTTTGTCGAGCTCTTCTTTGACGCGCTCACACGTGACCTTTTTGATGCGGGCGAACGAATGCGTCGACGACGTGTTCATGCCCACCTGCCAGCCGCAAAGAGACACGACCGGGTAGCCCAGCTTCTCGATCGCCATCGCCATCAGCGCGATCGACATCTGTTCGCCGCAGGCCAGCAGCATGTCCATCTCGCGTTTGGAGGCGTTGGGGTTGATTTCCTCTGCCTTGGCGATCAGATCGTCCGTGGTATCGCCCTGCGCCGAGAGCACCACGCACATCTCGTTGCCCTTTGCATACGCGTCCGTGATGATTTTTGCCACGCGGAAGATGCGCTCTGCGTTCGCGACCGAGCTTCCGCCGAATTTCTGAACAATACGTGCCATGTTTTCCCTCCTGGAAGTCACTCAAATATGGGCCATGCGGACGAAAGCTTCACGCCGCATTCCGCAAGCGCCTCGAAGGCCATCGGAGCCGTAAAGCCCGCGCGGAAGCCGGAGCGCTCGGGAAGCCATTGCATTTTGCCGAGCTTTTTCTCCAATGCGGGCGCTTCGCCGCTTTCCAGCCGGACGTAGAACCTTGCAGTAAACTGTGAAAAGTCCGCCGGCTTTTCTTCGCAGGGCGCCCACTGGCACGGCTGCACGCGGCCCGGATTTTTCACAATGTCGATGATATCGCCCACAACGGCGCTGGCCGTGGGGTAGCGTCCCGCGCCGGGACCTGCGAATAAGACCTCGCCGACTTCACTGCCTCTGACGCAGACGGCGTTGAAAACACCGTTCACACCGGCCAGCAGCGCGGAGGCTTTGATAAAGTGCGGGCTGACAAAGCAGAACCGCTTTCCGTTCTGCACGAGCGTCCGGCCGAGGAGCTTGATCTTCATGCCGCCAGCTTCCGCAAACTGCGCGTCGAGCGCGTCGACTTTCGAGATGCCTTCGACGTGGATATCGTCGGGGCTGACGTTTTTGCCGAAGGCGAGGCCGGAGAGGATGCAGCTCTTTCTCGCCGCGTCGATGCCCTCAACGTCCGCGGTGGGGTCTGCCTCCGCGTAGCCGAGGCGCTGTGCATTCGAGAGCGCGTCCGCGTAGCTTTCACCGTTTTCCAGCATCTGCGTGAGAATGTAGTTGGTCGTGCCGTTTAAGATACCGGAGACCTCGGAAATTTCGTTCGCGCCGAGGCAGCGGGTGAGGGGATTGAGGATCGGAATGCCGCCCGCGACGGACGCCTCAAAAAGAAGGTTGACGCCGTTTGCCTTCGCCAGATCGAAAAGCGCCAGCCCGTGCTCGGCGATGAGCTGCTTGTTGGCGGTCACGACGTGCTTGCCTGCCTTGAGAGCGCGGGAAACAATGTCCAGAGCGACGGTGCTTCCGCCGATGGTCTCGACAACAAGGTCAATTTCGGGGTCTTGTTCAATGGCCGCGAAATCGGAGACATAGTAGGGGGCAAAGGGGGAGTCCTTCTTCTGCGTTCTGGTGTAAACCGCCTTGAGTGCGATGGCCTCGCCCGCGTTTTTTTCCAGCAGCGCCGCGTTTTTGAGCAAAATCTCCGCCACGCCGCCGCCGACCACGCCGAGACCGGCAATTGCAATATGCTTCATAAAGGCCTCCTTCAGTGGTTCGCCATCGCGAAGATCTCGCGCAGCGCGTCATGGTCGAGGCTTACGATCGTGCCGACGCGGCGCGTACCGTGGTAGCTGACTCTTGCGGCAAGGTCCTCGACGCCAGATGCGTCCTGCACGCCGCAGGAGAGCTCGCCGATCGAAATGGGCATGCCGAGGCGCTTCCAGTAGCTTTCCGCGGCGTCGATACCGGCGGCTGCGGCCTTGTGAAGCTCAGGCTCGGGAATGTCCCAGACGTTTCGGGCAAAGCGGGCAAAAAGCGCCTCGCTGGCCGGGTTCACCCTGCACACATACCGCGCCCAGCTCGGCCAGAGGACGGAGAGGGCCTCCGCGTGCGTGATGTCAAATTTTTCGCTCAGGGCAAAGCTGATCGGGTGCACCGAAAAGCCCTTCGCGCCGCCAAGACCCGTGAGCCCGTTGTGAGACAGACTGCCGCACCACATGATTTCGCTCATCGCGTCAAAATTGCCGGGATTTCTGCACACCGCAGGGCCGTTTGCGATCGTGACGCGAAGCACGGCTTCGGCCAGCTGCATCGTCGTCTCGTTGCCAAGAACCGGGTTAAAGTAGCGCTCCAATGTGTGCATCATGATATCCGTCACGCCGCAGGCCACCTGCCGGTTGGGCAGCGTTGCGGCCAGCGCCGGGTCCATGATGGCAAAGACGGGGCGGTTAAAATCAGTGTTGATGCCGCGCTTCTGTAAGCTCACCTCGTCGGTCAGAACGGCGGAGTCGCTCGTTTCGCTGCCGGAGGCGGGGATGGTCAGAATGACGCCGACGGGCATTGTCTTCGTGAGCTTCGCCTTTCCGAGCCAGAAGTCCCAGATGTCGGTCTCGGGGTTGGCCTTACCGTGGGCGATGGCCTTCGCGGTGTCGATGACGCTGCCGCCGCCGATGGCAAGAATCAGCTGCGCGTCGAGTGCGATCGCCTTCTTGACGCCCTCGCGGGCAAGACCCAGGTGCGGATTCGGCTGGACGCCGCCGAGCGTGTCGTAGCTGACGTTCACGGTGTCCAGAATTTTGAGGACGCTGTCGAGTAAGCCGCTCTTTTTTGCGCTGCTGCCGCCATAGACGACGAGCACGCGCGACGCGCCGCTCAAAGCCAGCTGCGCCGGAAGCTTCATAATGCTGTCGCGGCCAAATACGATTCGGGTCGGAACGCAATATTCAAATGCCTGCATAATAAAATCCTCCTGTAATCAGCCTGCAACGGCTTCTGCGCGGACGACGCCGCGGGTCTCGCTCAGCTGGTGTGTCAGCTCCTCGAGCGGGCAAATGAGCTGGCCGGTCTCTGCCGAAACCGTGACCATGGCCTTGCCGCCGGTCGGAATACTCTGGTTGATGGTCAGTATATTTGCGCCGCAGTTGGCAAAAATGGATAATATCGAGGACAAAACACCGGCCTTGTCCTTCAGAACCATCTGGAAGGTAATGATCCGTCCCGCCATCATATTCTGGAACGGAGAGATGCAGTCGCGGTACTTATAAAACGCGCTGCGGCTGATGCCGACGGCCTTGGTCGCAACGTTGACCTTGTCGGTCTCGCCGGTTTCCAGCATCCGCTTGGCCTCTGCGACTTTCCGGAAAATTTCAGGCAGGGCATCCGCGTCCACAATGAAGTATTTCGGGGCTTTTTCCATACTGTTCACCTCATCTGTCTTTGGTAAGCAAGCATATGTCCGCTTGTTGTGACCACTATACATCATACTTCACAAAAAAGCAAGAGCAATTTCAGAATAAATTACAAGCTGCGAGAGGGGGCGATCACGCTGCGCGCGAAAAAAATCGGAAGGCTTGCGGCCATCATTGTCTGTGCGGCGGCGGCCGTGTGGCTGACGGCGTGCGTGCTGCTGCCGGTGTTCTGGCCGTTTTTCGTGGGGCTCGTCATTGCGGCGCTGGCGAAAAAGCCGGTCGCCGGGCTTCAGAAGCGCGTGGGGCTGCCGCGGGGACTGGCGGCGTTTTTGTGCGTGTTGGGGATCTATCTGCTGGCCGGGACGGGACTGTTCCTTTTGTGCAGGCTTTTGTGCCGGGAGATCGGCGGATTTCTGCACCAGCTGCCGACGCTGGCCGGACGGCTGGAGGAACCTGCGCATGCGCTTCAGACGCGGCTTTATGCCCTTGCGGACAAATTTCCGGACGGCGTGGGCTCGGGTCTTCGCGCGGGGCTCACGAGCTTTTTTGAAAGCGGGGCAAGGCTTGGCTCGAAGCTCTATGAGAAGCTGTTCACTTTCGCCTCCGGCTTTCTCGGAAAGCTTCCGGATCTGGTCCTCGGCGCGGTGACGGCGGTTTTGTCGAGCTTCATGCTGACGGCGGAATACAGCGAGATCGCAGGCTTTTACACGCGGCACGTGCCGCCCCCGTTTCGAAGGAAGGTGTCGCAATTGCGCGGGCATCTGTCGCAGACGCTCGGCGCGTGGCTGCGGGCGCAGGGAAAGCTCATGGGCGTGACGTTTCTTATCCTGACGGCGGGGTTTTTGTTCCTGCGCGTCGACTATGCGCTTTTGTTTGCCATCCTCACGACAATCATTGACGCGCTGCCGGTCTTCGGGACGGGGACGGTGCTGCTTCCGTGGAGTTTGCTGTCTTTTCTGCGCGGCGATACGCGCTGCGGCGTGGGATTTCTGCTTTTATACGCGGCGGCGGCGCTCACGAGGCAGACGCTCGAGCCGCGGCTGGTCGGCGGGCAGCTCGGGCTTCCTCCGGTTGTGACGCTGGCGGCACTTTACGCAGGCTACCGCGTGATGGGTGTGGCGGGGATGATCGTGTTTCCGCTTTTGTCGGTTTTTTGTTTGCAGATCTACCGGTCTCTTCCCCAGCCGGACGCCGCGCCTGTGCGGAAAACGAACTACCCCACCGGAAAAGACTGACCCTTGCGGCAGGGGGCATTTTGCGGTATGATACGCAGAGAAACGGAAAGGAGGCGGTTTTATGATCCTGACGCACACGGCCTTGCGCGACGGCGAGCTTTTGTCCTTTTTGCGCGGGGAGCTCTCGCTCTCGTCCGGCCTTGTCAAGCGGCTCAAATGGCGCAGCGCCTTCTTTCTCGACGGAAAGCCGGTGCACACCAACGCGCGTGTCCGCGCCGGGCAGGTCATTACCGCCAGAATCGAAGAAGCGCCCGAGGGCTTTGAACCTCAGACGCTTCCGATCGATATTTTATATGAGGACGAGGCGATCATCGCGCTCGACAAGCCTGCGGGCCAGCTCGTCCATCCGTCGCCGCAGAAAAACGACGGCACGCTTGCAAACGCGCTGCTCGGCTATTACGCCGAAACGAACCAGCCCTGCGGCATTCACCCGGTGACACGGCTCGACCGGGACACGTTCGGCGTGGTGCTTCTTGCCAAAAACGCGCACGTGCACGCGGCGCTCTGCCGGATGCACAAGGAGGGCCAAATTCAAAAGACGTATCTTGCCGCCGTCTGCGGTTGTCCGAAAAAAAGCGCGGGCGAAATTTCGCTTCCTGTTTACAAGCTCGGAAACGGGAGCCTTCTTCGCATCGTCGACCCGCGGGGAAAGCGGGCCGTAAGCCGCTACCGCGTGATGGAGAAGGATGAAGAAACGGCTATTCTTGCGCTCACACCCGTCACGGGCCGGACGCACCAGCTGCGGCTGCACTGCAAAATGGCGGGCTTTCCGATCCTCGGCGACCCACAGTATTTCTCGCCGCAGTCGATGCTTTTGTCGTCGCGGCGCGGGCTTTTTACCCAGCAGCTGTGCGCGGCGGAGCTTCTTTTTCCGCATCCTTTGACGGGGGAAAGCGTCGTCATCCGCACGAAAAAGACGGTTTCAACGGGTAACGTAGAGATCCATGTCGACGCGGGCATCCTGGATGTCCACACGGGCGTCGTCTAAGATCTGCCCCACGAGCGCAAGCTCCGACGTATCGTGCGCCAGATCTGCGCCCGCCAGCTCCCAGAACGTTTCGGCAAGCGCCGGGTCGCGGATTTCGGGCTGTAAGAGCTTTTGCAGCCGCTCGAGCCGGGGCCGGTTTTCCGGGGTGTAGTCGCTCGAGACGAGAAGGCGAAGACCCTCGGGCTCCTTTTTGAGCTTCAGGGAGAGCTCGTTTGCGCCGCAGGAAAACAGCACCGCGCCGAGCTCGTCGATCACCCGGCTCATCTTCTGCCGGGCCTGGGGATGTCTTGGTTTCATAGATACTCCTTCTTGCCGCTGTCAGTCCTTCGCGTGCCGTTTGAACGCTTCGATGATCGGAAGCAGAATGACGCAGACGAGACCCGCGGCAAAGCCGTTATTGTATAAGTTCATACCGCCGTGCAGAATGGACGTATTCTGGACGATGGTCATGTGCAGAAAGCCCGCCGCCATACCCCAGAACACGCCGTACTGGCCGGCGATGGGCGCAAGACCCGTGCAGAACAGGACGGCCAGCAGGGGCCCCGGCGCGGTAAAGGGCACCGCGACAAGCAAAGCCTTCGCAAGCGCCGCGCCCGCCATGACGGGAAGAATGTTTTTCGGGTGCTTGCCGAACGCGGCGAAGCCCGTCATGCTCAGCACGCAGCAGACGAGCGGGCCGTTGAGCCGCACGCCGAGGGGATAAAGCGCCAACAGGTAAATAAGCCCGATTGCGCCCGTGAAGGCCATGTTGACAAGCGTCGGCGCCGCGCCGTCCATCAGGATAAAGTCCGCAACCGAACGGCCCGAGTGCCGCAGAAGGGGCGCATAATCGCGCCAGCGGCGGCAGCCGAGATAGACGCCGGAAAAAAACAGGCCCCATAAGATCACGCGCAGCAGCCACAGAAACGTTTTGTGGTCTTCAAAGCCCCAGTGCAGCTCCGTCACAAATTCGACGCCGAGACCCTTGCAGATGCTCGCGATGGCAAGACCGATGAAGCCCGCGGCAAAGCCGACGTTATACAGATCGAAGCCCTGATGGATACGGACCGTATAGCCCGCGACGGCCGGGACAAAAACGCCGATGGCAATGCCCGAGCCCAGCATCGCGGCCCAGCACCACACCGGCGGCAGATGCACCAGCCAGAAGCTCACAAGCGGCGACAGGCAGGTAGAAAACAGCGTCTGGTAGACGTATTTGGAGAAGGGTTCGCCCTGAATTTTTGCATACAGCCAGCCGCCGAGCAGCACCGGCAGAATGTTCAGCAGGTTCTTTCCCAGAAGACTGAAGCCCGCCATCATGAAAAGGCAGGCAAACGTCAAACCCGTCACCGGAAGACCCATGCCGTAGACCAGCGCCGTGCTCAGTGCCAGCACCAGCGCCGCGTTCCAGAGCGCCGCGCCGATACCGCCGACGACCGCGGGGTCCGTAATGAGCCCGGCGTCGGAAATGAGAATGCGCCAGAAGCCCTGGAGCAGCTCCTGCTGCGGCTGCGAGGCGAAGGCGAATACGGCCAGAATGAGGCACAGCGCGGGCAGAATTCCGCGGAGTACCGGATTTTGCTTGTCTCGTCGGGAGGCGGCTTTTTCTTTCATATGATAGCACCTTTTTCCAATCTTTTGATATGCCGGGAGAAGGTCTTAGCGCCGCTTTACGGCTCTTGGCATTATTTTAACGGAAAAAGGACATATTGACAAGAAAAAATTGTGTAAACTGCAAACAAAAAGCGGCGAACCCTCAAAAGAGGATTCGCTTTTTCTATTTGTGATACCGGGTTCCGGCCTGAATGGACTCGGCTCTGTAAAGCTGCTCGAGCGCCATCACTCTGGCCAGATGGTGCGGAAACGTCATGCGGCTCATGGAAAGAAGAAAATCCGCCTGCTTTTTGAGCCCCGCGTCCACGCCGAACGACGAGCCAATGAGAAAGCACGCGCTGGATTTGCCGCTTTTTTTGAGATCCGCCAGCTTCCCGGCCAGTTCTTCCGAGGATAGCCCCTTTCCCTCCGGGGCCAGAATGCACAGCCAGCTGCCCTTCGGAATTTTCGCGCGAATCGCTTCGGCTTCTCGGGAAAGCCCCTGCGCGATCTGCGCCGCATTGGGGTCCTCCGGCAGCCGCACCTCCGGCAGCTCCACCAGCTGAAAATCGCAAAACGCCCCCAGCCGCTTCTTATACTCCTCCGCCGCCTGGATATAAAACTTCTCCTTCAGCCTTCCCATACAAATCAGCGTAATCGAAAACATAAAACCCCCAAAAGACCAGCAGACCTCGCGTCCGCCTCGCAGAGTTTGCCGCCCGCAGGCGGCAAATAAAATGTAAATCATCTTATCCGGCGGCTCCGCCGACCGGAAAGATACTACTCGCCTTGCAAGTGTGAGCTTTTCACGCAAAGCGTGAAAAGCTTGCGCGCAGTCAAGGCGCAATCCCCCCCTCGGCAAAAGCCCCGGTTTTGCCGAAGATAAAAAAATTCCGTCCGACGGACGGAATTTTTTTATCAACTTATTCTGCCACGTAAGGCAGCAGGGCGATGTGACGGGCACGCTTGATGGCGACCGTCAGCTGACGCTGATGAGCAGCGCAGGTACCAGTCGTGCGGCGGGGCAGGATCTTGCCGCG
>CAKUJL010000039.1 GCA_934661715.1 uncultured Oscillospiraceae bacterium
GCGGCCCCTCTGTTTTTCGAAAGAGTCCAGAGAAAACCTTTTCCAAAAGGTTTTCTTTGGCGTCTTCTTTCTTTTGCAAAGCGTTTTCTTTCTTGCACGAGCAAGAAAGAAAATGCGTAAGGACAGTCTGGCAGGCTTCTGTCAGAACCAAAATGGCCTCTGGGCCACGGCCGGGAAGTTGGCCCTTAAAAAAATACTCGCGGGTTTCCCCCGCACAAAGGAAGTACTCTATGGCAGACTTTTTGCCCATATCCAAACAAGACATGGAAAGCCGCGGCTGGACGCAGTGCGACTTCGTCTATGTCATCGGCGACGCCTATGTCGACCATCCGTCGTTCGGGCACGCGATCATCTCGCGCGTTCTGGAATCGAAGGGCTACAAGGTCGGTATCATCTCCCAGCCGGACTGGAAAAATCCCGATTCCGTCGCGATTCTGGGAGAGCCCCGGCTCGGCTTTCTCGTCTGCGGCGGCAACATGGACTCGATGGTCAACCACTATTCCGTCTCGCGCCACCACCGCAAGCTGGACGCCTACACGCCCGGCGGCGTGATGGGAAAGCGGCCGGACTACGCCGTGACGGTCTACTGCAACCTCATTCGCCAGCGCTACAAAAAAGCGCCCATCATCATCGGCGGCATCGAGGCAAGCCTCCGGCGGCTTGCACACTACGACTACTGGTCGGATAAGCTCAAGCGCTCGGTTCTTTTGGACTCGCAGGCCGATCTTCTCATCTATGGCATGGGAGAACGCGCCATCGGGGAGATCGCCGACGCACTCAATGATGGCATGGACATCCGCGACATCACGTATATTGACGGCACGGTCTTCAAGGTCAAAGCGCCGGACGAGAATCTTTCGTATCTGCGCCTGCCGTCCTATCCGGAGCTCGTCAAGAACAAGAAAAAATACGCCGAGAGCTTTTATCTTCAGTACCAGAACACTGACCCCTTTACGGCCAAGCGTCTTCTCGAGCCGTACAGCGATCATGAATTCATCGTCCAGAACCCGCCGCAAAAGCCGCTTTCGCAGGCAGAAATGGACGCGGTCTACGATCTTCCCTACTGCCGCACGTTCCATCCGAGCTATGCGCCCCTTGGCGGCGTGCCCGCGATCTCGGAGGTGCAGTTCAGTCTGTCGTCGTGCCGCGGCTGCTTCGGCGCGTGCAATTTCTGCGCCCTCACGTTCCATCAGGGGCGGATCATCCAGTCCCGGTCGCACGCTTCGCTTCTGAAAGAGGCCTGCGCCATGACGCGAGACCCCGCCTTCAAGGGCTACATTCACGACGTGGGCGGCCCGACGGCGGATTTCCGGCAGCCCGCGTGCAAAAAGCAGCTTACAAAAGGCGCGTGTTCGAACCGGCAGTGCCTGTTCCCGACGCCGTGCAAAAATCTGATCGCCGACCACTCGGACTATCTGGCGCTGCTGCGAAAGCTCCGCGCGATCCCCGGCGTCAAGAAGGTCTTTATCCGCAGCGGCATCCGCTTTGACTATGTGCTGGCCGACGCTTCGGACGTCTTTTTCAAGGAGCTCGTGCGCTATCACGTCTCGGGCCAGCTGAAGGTCGCGCCGGAGCACGTGTCGGACGCGGTTTTGGACAAGATGGGAAAGCCGAAGCACAGCGTCTATCTGCGCTTTGCGGAAAAATACGCAGAGCTCAACAAACAGGAAAATCTCAAGCAGTATCTCGTGCCCTATCTCATGTCCTCGCACCCCGGCTGCACGATGAAAGACGCGGTCGCGCTTGCAGAATACCTGCGCGATATCTCGCACCAGCCCGAGCAGGTGCAGGATTTTTATCCGACGCCGTCGACGCTTTCGACCGTCATGTACTACACGGGACTTGACCCTCGCACCATGCAGCCCGTGTATGTTCCCAAGGACCCGCGCGAAAAGGCGATGCAGCGCGCACTCATGCAGTATCGCGACCCCAAAAACTACAAGCTCGTACATGAAGCTTTGGAGCTTGCCCACCGGGAAGACCTCATCGGCACCGGCCCCAAATGCCTCATCCGCCCGAGAAAGGGCGAGGCCGCTTCGGAAAAGCCGCCAAAGAAGCCCAGCCAGAAGCAGCCCGCGCAAAATTCCGCGCAGAAGTCCAAAAAATCTTCTGCGCCCGCGAAAAAGCCCGTTCAGAAATCCGCCGTGAAACCGGCAAAGCCCGCAAAGCCCGCGCCTTCCGGAACGCCTTCCGCGAAGAGACCTCCCCGCCGTCCGGCCAAGCCGAAAGCGTAATATCGCGCACTCCTGCCTCATATAGTTTTCCATACGAACTAAATGAGGTGGAAGAATGGAAAACGCAGCCAACCGCATCACGCTGACCGGCACACTGGACTGCCTGCCGGTGTATTCGCACACGAACCACGACCGGAAATTTTACCGCTTTGTCCTGCTGGTCGACCGGCTTTCCGGGGCCATCGACGCGCTGCCCGTGCTGGCGGCGGAGGATGTTCTGGAGAGTGCCGACCTCTTTTCCGGCAGCCGCATTGCCGTCACGGGCCAGCTCCGCTCGTTTAATAACCGCGCCGCGGAAGGGCGAAGGCTCATCGTCTCGGTCTATGCCGAAACGCTCACCACGACCGACGCGCCCGCGCAGAATGACGCGTTTTTGGAGGGCGCGATCTGCAAGCCGCCGGTCTACCGCCGCACGCCGCTGGGCCGCGAGATCTGCGACGTCATGCTGGCCGTTCCGCGGATGTACCGCCGCACAGACTACATTCCCTGCATCCTCTGGGGAAGAGCCGCGCAGGAGGCGGCAAAGCTCCTTCCGGGGGCAAAGCTCCGCCTGTCCGGACGGCTCCAGAGCCGGGACTACATCAAGGTTTTAGACGGCGTCAGCCAGACCCGCACAGCCTATGAGCTCTCGGTCACGGCGGCGGAATTTCCGGAGGACGCAGAATTTTCCGAAGAATTTTGAAATTTTTGCAACCGTCCCTTCGTTTTCTCGTCTGGATAGATGACCAAGCAATCTACGCTTACCTCTGTACCAAAGAAAGGAGCAAGGAACATGAAAAAGTATCGTATTTTTGCCATTTTGCTGGCCGCGACGCTTCTGGCTTTGAGCTTCACCGCCTGCGCCTCGAGCAGCAAAGCTGCCCAGTACGCAGACAGCGCTTCCAGCATCACCACGACAGAGACGGCCTCCGCCCCGGCTGCCGCCGAAATGCCGTCCGAGCCGGAAATGGCGATAGAGGAATCCGTCGAAGCCGAAGACGCCAAGTATGACGGCGCGGCCTTCTCCACGACAGCAAACGATGTAACGGAAGACGCCGCTCCCGAAGCGAACGTCACGGACGCCGCGGCCAAGATCATTTACTCCGCCAATTTGCAGGCCCAGACCACGGACTTTGACACGGCCATCGCGACGCTCGACAAGCAGATCGCAAGCTTTGGCGGCTTCATCGAGCGCTCGGACATCAGCGGCGACACGCGGTACAACAACGACGGCACGACCACCGTCATCAACCGCTGGGCCGACTACACCATCCGCGTCCCCGCGTCGAAGTTTGAAGACTTCCTGCATCAGACCGAGGGTCTCGGAAACGTCATCTCCGTCAGCCGCTACGCCGAAAACGTGACGAGTCAGTACACGGACTATGAAGCGCGGCTTTCGTCTCTTCGCACGCAGGAAGAGCGGCTGCTGGCGATGCTGGAAAAGAGCGAGGACGTGGAGAGCCTCATCGCCCTCGAGCAGCGCCTTGCCGACGTGCGCTATGAGCTCGAGTCGATTGAGCGGAACCTCCGGAATCTTGATCTTCAGATCTCGTATTCGACCGTGAACCTGTACTTAGAAGAGGTTGAGGTCTACACGCCGACCGTTTCCGTGCAGCGCACGTTCTCCGAAAAGCTCTCGGATGCTTTTTCTGACGGCTGGACCGGCTTTGTGCGGGGGCTTCAGTACTTCTGCCTCGATCTTGCGTCGATTCTGCCGGGGCTCGTGCTGTTTGTCCTGATCGTGCTGGCGATCTTCCTGATCGTGCGGAAAATTCTTCGCACCGTCAAAGCAAAGCGCGAGGCCAAAGAAGCCGCCGCGAAAAAGGCCGCTGAAACCGAAAACAAATCTGAATAAGCGCGAAGGGACTGCCTCGTAAGGGGCAGTCCCTTTTATTCCTCCATGTGCAGAAATTTTCTTGCGTACATCCCCGCGCCGGTGTTTTTGAGGAAGACGACGTTCAGTTCGTGCTGCCCCGTAAGCGGCGGGGCGGAAAATTTTCCGAACTGCGGCTCTTCGCCCACGACGGCCTCGTATAAAAAGCTCACGCCGCAGCCCGACGCGACGAGCTCGCGGATAATCTTGAAGCTGCTGACGCACACGCGGCTGGAAAAGGCGCCCACGGTATAGCCCTGCTGGGTGAGCTCGCGCTCTAAAATATTGCGCGTGCCGGAGCCAGGCTCGCGCAGAATCAGCCGCTCGGTGAAGAGCGTTTCCAGCGGGATCCTCTTTCCGTTCCACGGATGGTCCTTCGCGCAGATGCCGACATAGGGCTCTTCACGCAGCAGAAAGCAGTCGTAGCGCCGCTTGTCGAAGATGCCCTCGAGGACGACAAAGTCGAGCTCCCCGGCGTCGAGCTGCGAAAGAAGATGCGCCGTATTGTCCACCGTGAAAAACAGCTCGTTTTCCGGCTGCGCCATGAATTTTTTGATCTCCGGAATTAAAATATAGTCGCCGATCGATTTTGTCGCGCCGATGCGAAGAAGGGTCTTTGGCTTCTGCGACAAGAGCCTTGCCAGCTCCGCGTCATTGTACCGAAGGCCGATGGCGTAGCGCTCTAAGATTTCGCCCTGCGCCGTTTTGCGAAGCTTCCGGTCCTCATAGGAAAAGAGCTTCACGCCGTACTGCGCCTCCAGAGACTGCATCTGCTTTGTAACGGCGGGCTGCGTCAGGTGCAGGCTATCTGCCGCGCGGCGGTAGTTCATCGTTTTGCAGAGCGCGAGAAAGGTTTCAAGCTTCTGGTCCATACTGCGTCCTCCCGATAAGAAACAGGAATCAATAGATTCCGTTTTATGATTTTATTTTATCACACTTCGGCGCTATAATGAAGCCGCAAAGAGAAAAAAGGTATCGGGAGGATACGAAAATGAAAAAAATCACAAAGCTGCTGCCCGGCTGCGCACTGGCGCTTGTCATCGCGGCGATCGCAAAGGGACTGGAAACGCTGGAGTCAGGCGCGGGCCTGCATCTGATTGGCGCGTCGGTCATCGCGCTTTTTATCGGCATGATCGTCAACCGCTTTTATAAGCCCAATGACCGGACAAAACCCGGCATCCGCTTCACGTCCAAGAAAATTCTGAAATTCGCGATCATTCTGCTGGGCGCGAGTCTGAACATCACGACCGTGCTCACCGTCGGCAAATTTTCGCTGACGGTCATGGTCTTCACGCTGGCCACGTGCTTCGGCCTCGGCTATCTCATCGGAAAAGCGCTCGGCCTCAACTGGAAGACGAGCAGCCTGATTAACGCCGGAACGGGCATCTGCGGCGGCTCTGCCATCGCGGCGATCGCACCGGTTATCGACGCAACGGACATGGATATCGCTTACGGCTTGTCCGCGACGTTCCTTTTTGACATGGTCATGGTCGTGGTCTTCCCGATTCTGGGAAGGCACATGGGGCTTTCGGACGCGGCCTTCGGCCTCTGGGCGGGCACGGCGGTCAACGACACGTCGAGCGTTGTCGCGACCGGCTACGCCTTCAGCGAGGCCGCGGGCGATTTTGCGACGATGGTCAAGCTCACAAGAACGCTCTCCATCATCCCCACCGTTCTCGTCTTCGCCGCCATCAGCCTGCATCTGAAGAAAAAAGAGGCCAGCGCGGAGGGCGCTTCCGTAAGCGTCAACATGAAGTCCGTGTTCCCGTGGTTCATTCTGGGCTTCCTCGCGATGTCGGGTCTGACGAGTCTGGGCCTCATTCCCGCGGCGCTGGCATCGACCCTCAAATCCATCAGCAAGTTCCTCATGGTCGCGGCGCTGGCCGCCATCGGACTCAACACCGATTTTAAGGCCCTGTGCAAATCCGGCGCGAAACCGATGCTCCACGGCTTCATCATTTCCCTTCTCGTCGTCCTCGTCGCCATCGGCGTAGAGTTCATGCTGGGCATTGCGCCGAACGGAAACCTGTTCTAACGAAAAATCCATCCGGAATTGTCCGGATGGATTTTTTGTTAGAGGTAATAAGTAAAAGTGAATAGTGAATAGGTGTGGTGTCGGCGAAGCCGACGATTCAAATCGTGCCGCAACGCGGCACACATCACTTTTTCACTTTTCACTATTACTTATTACTTCGCTTATAAAGCGTTGTAGGTTCTTGCGGCGAAGAGTCTTGCCAGCAGTGTTACGGCCTGTTCGACGGTCAGATCGCCTTTCGGGGAGAAGCCGGAGCCGGTGCCGCCGATTAAGCCCGCCTGTGCGGCAATGGCCGTTCCTTCTCTCGCCCAATTGCTTATTTGCGCGGCGTCCTGGAAGCGATAGAGCACGCTCTCGTCGGCCGGAAGCGCGTCTCCTGTCAGCTGCCAGAGCCTTGTAAGCACGACCGCCGCCATTTCGCGCGTGAGCTTGCCGTCCGCGTCAAAGTTCCCGTTCGTATCTCCCATCATGAGGCCGAGCAGCGCGACCTCCTTCTGCGGCTGGTAAAGGTCCAGCGCGATGCCGAGACCGTAGGCCGTGTTCGAAAGCAGCTGCGCGAACTGGCCTCTTGTAATGGCGCTCGTGGCCGTCATGTTAACGCCCGCGGTGATGCCCCACTCTTTGGCGCGGGAAACCGGCGTTTTCGCCCAATCGGAGACCGCGCCGCCGATGGTTCCGTTTCCGAGGACGTCGGAGGCAGACTGCGTCGTCACGCCCGCCGCGCTCAGAGGAGCCGAGGGAAGCGCCCCGTTCATCGCCTCGCGGACATCGTCCTGCCGGTCTTCGCGCGAGGGCTCGGTAGCCTCGGGGCGGCTGCCGTCATTGGACGTGAGGGTGTAGAAGGTGTAGCAGCTGTTATAAGAGATCGTGCGGTTCACGCCCGCCTGTCCGTTCCAGATCCAGTTCTGCTCGATGAGCGTGATCGTTCCGGCCGCTTCGTTGACCGATTTGCACATCACATAGTGCCCATTTCCCTTTTCCCGCTCGGACGCGGACGCGTAGCCGATGTCTCCGGGCTGCGGGTCAGAGGTCTTCGCAAAATAGTATGCGCTGCTGTTGGTGATCCAGATATCGTGGCCCGTGGCCTGAAGCTCGAGGCCGTATACCTCGCGGTAATACCGCTGGACATAGTTGAGGCAGTCCGGCGATGCGATCGTCAGATTATAAATGGCGTCCACGCCGTCCATTGAGTCGGCCACAAAGCCGTCTTCCGTGATGGGCACATAGTCTGTATGCAGGCTCTCGTCCGCCGCCATCGCCGTCCCCGCAAGGCATGAAACGCACAGCGCGAAAACCAGAAAGGCACAAAGCCGTCTTTTCATGAAACCATTCCTTTCGCAATAAACACCCCACTATTGTAACCTTTTGTAGCCAATCCGTCAATCTTTTTCTTTACCGGGCCCGGTTCGTTGTGCTATACTATAGAAAAGTTTTGAATTTACGGAGGTCTTCTCTTGAAGAACTACTTTTCCCTTTCGATGCCCGTGCGCGACATCAACCAGATCAGCGCTCTGGGGCTTGCGCACTGCGGCGACGCGGTGTTTGAGCTTCTGGTGCGGAGCTTTCTTTGTGACAGCGGCAAGCTCACCACCAAGCAGCTGCACCGCACGACCGTGCAGTATGTCTGCGCCCCGGCGCAGGCCGCGCGGATGGACCGGATGCTCCCGCTTCTGACGGAAGAGGAGCTCGCCCAGTATAAGCGCGGGCGCAACGCGCACACCCACATGATCCCCAAAAACGCCACGCACGAGCAGTATTCCAAGGCCACGGGCCTCGAGTGCCTGTTCGGCGCTCTGTATCTTGCCGGGAAATTGGAGCGCATCAACGAGCTTTTTGTGCAGACGATGGAGGAGCCCCATGCCGATTGACGCCGTTTTTTTGGACAGCTTATGCTGCGAGCTTCGAAAAAGTCTTCTGACCTGCCGCGTCGACAAAGTGCAGCAGCCCGAGCGCGACACCATTCTTCTTTCCATGCGCGGCCCTTCTGGCGGCGGAAAGCTGCTTCTGACGGCTTCTCCCAACCATCCGCGCATCCAGCTGACGAGCCTCTCGTTTGAAAACCCGGCCCAGCCGCCGATGTTCTGTATGCTGCTGCGAAAGCATTTGACGGGCGGACGGCTCGTCTCCATTTCGCAGCCGCCGATGGAGCGGCTGGTGGAGCTCACGTTCGACTGCATCGACGAGATGGGAACGCCGTGTCAGAAAAAGCTGATCCTGGAGATCATGGGCCGCAACTCGAACCTTATTTTGACAGGCAGCGACGGGCGCATTCTCGACTGTCTGCGAAGGGTCGACTTTGAAATGTCCGAGCAGCGGCAGGTTCTGCCGGGGCTATATTACCACCTTCCGCCCACGCAGGGAAAGCGTGACCCGTTTGCCGCGTCCGAGGAGGAAGTCGAAGCCCTGCTTCTGGCGCAGAGCACGCAGAAGATGGCGGACGCGTTTTTGCTCGAGCACTTCGGCGGGCTTTCGCCGCTTCTTTGCCGGGAGCTTGCGTATCGGGTGTTCGGAAGCGTCGATTCTGACGTTTCCGGTCTTTCGCCGGACGAGAAGACGCGGGCCGCGCAGCGCCTGTTTTCTGCGCTGCAAACGCTCCGCACGGGCGAAAAGACGCCGGTGATTCTGCTGCGGGAGGACAAGCCGTGGGACTTTACCTGCACGGACATTTCGCAGTATGAGGGTCTCGTCACGCGCTTGCCGCAGGAGACGTTCTCGGGGCTTTTAGATAGCTTCTACGCCAAGCGCGACAGCATAGAGCGCACGCGGCAGAAGACGCAGGCCATCCGCAAAACGCTCACGAATCTGCACAGCCGCACGGCCAGAAAGCTTCAGAACCAGAAAAAAGAGCTGGAGGCGACCTTTGACCGCGAGCACCTGCGCCGTCTGGGCGATATCGTCACGGCGAACCTGCACCAGATCTCGCGCGGGCAGGCACGGCTCACCGCCGTTGATTTCTATGACCCCGAAATGAAGGAGATCGACATTCCGCTCAATCCCGCCATCTCCCCGCAGCAGAACGCCGCGAAATTTTACAAGGACTATCAGAAGGCGAAAACCGCCGAAAAGGTGCTCACCGAACAGATCGCGAAGGGCGAAACGGAGTTGAGCTATCTTTCGAGCGTTTTAGACGAGCTCTCGCGTGCGGAGACCGAGCGCGATATTTCCGAGATCCGGCAGGAACTGATCGAGGGCGGGTATCTGCGCGAAACCGACCGGAAAAAGAAGCAGAAGCTGCCCGCGTCCAAGCCCCTGCGCTTCCGCTCGTCCGACGGATTTGAAATTTTCGTGGGCCGCAACAACCGGCAGAACGACCTTCTGACGTTAAAAATGGCTTCCAAGCAGGATATCTGGCTGCACACGCAGAAAATCCATGGCAGCCACGTCATCATAGCCTGCGCCCCCGAGACCCCGCCCGACCAGACCGTCACCGAGGCGATGCAGCTTGCCGTCTATTTTTCGCAGGCACGGGAGGGTCAGAACGTCCCCGTCGACTATACGCGCGTCAAAAACGTCAAAAAGCCCGCAGGCGCAAAACCGGGCATGGTGATCTACGACCACTACACGACCGCCGTCGTCACGCCGGACGAGACGCTGGTGGAAAAGCTGAAGGAGGACTGACATGCACGACTGGCACGACAAGCATTACGCGTTTTTTCAGAACCGGGACTGTGAGTTT
>CAKUJL010000040.1 GCA_934661715.1 uncultured Oscillospiraceae bacterium
GCGTTGTGACCATCCTCGCGCGTGTCATCGCGCCGGTCCTCACAGACGCAGCCATCGCGAACCTGTCGTACACCGGCTCGGTCATGATCTTCTGCGTGGGCCTGAACCTCGTCTGGGGCAAAACGATCAAGGTCGCCAATATGCTCCCCACGCTCATCTTCGCCGCAATTTACGCCTTTATTTAAGAAGGAAAAAGTGATCGGCCCTGCCTTGCGGCAGGGCCGATTTTTGTCGTTAATAATCTGTTTTTTCGCCGGACGGAATGCGCGTAATGTCGTACGGCACGGTCTGGTAGACAAAATAGTTGAGCCAGTTGCCGTAGAGAAGATGGGCGCACGAGCGCCACGAGACAAGCGGCGTTTTCGAGGGGTCGTCTCCCGGGAAATAGTGCTCGGGCACGTGGATGGGCACATTCGCTGCCACATCGCGCAGATACTCCTTGAGAAGCGTGTCGCGGTCATATTCCGCGTGGCCCATCAGAAAGACCTGCTTGCCGTCCGGGGTCTTGACGGCGTAGACGCCCGCCTTCTCAGATGACGACATGATCTTGAGTTCCGGCACCTTTTCAATATCCTCGCGCAGAACCGTCGTGTTTCTCGAATGCGGCACCCAGAACTCGTCGTCAAAGCCGCGGAAGAGCATGAAATTCGGCTCTTCCACCGTGTGCCGGAACACGCCGAACAGCTTCTCGGGAAGCGGCTTTTTCGGCACGCCGTAGTGGTAGTAAAGACCCGCCTGTGCGCCCCAGCAGATGTGAAGCGTCGAATGGACGTGCGTCTTGGACCACTCCATGATTCTACACAGCTCCGGCCAGTAGTCGACCTGCTCAAACGGCAGGTGCTCGACCGGTGCGCCGGTGATGATGAGGCCGTCGAAGTTCTGCTCCTTGACCTCGTCAAACGTTTTGTAGAACGCCAGCATGTGCTCCTGCGAGGTGTTTTTGGACACGTGGCTTCTGGGCGCGACGAGCTCAAGCTCGATCTGCAAGGGGGTGTTGCCCAGCACGCGGGCAAACTGCGTCTCGGTGTCGACCTTTGTCGGCATGAGGTTCAGAAGCAGGATGTGAAGGGGCCGGATATGCTGCGTGACGGCGCGGGTTTCGGTCATCACGAAGATGTTTTCCCGCCGGAGCGTCTGTGTGGCGGGGAGCTGATTGGGAATTTTAATGGGCATTAACGAATAGCCTCCAGCGCGTTAGAAATGTCGAGAATCAGATCTTCCTTGTTTTCCAGGCCGCACGAGAGCCGGATGAGACCCGCCGGAACGCCCGCGGCCTTCAGCTGCTCGTCGGTCATCTGCCGGTGCGTGGTGGATGCCGGGCTCAGGCAGCAGGTACGTGCGTCTGCAACATGCGTCTCGATGGCCGCCAGCTTCAGCTCGCGCATGAACGCGCCCGCCGCCTCGCGTCCGCCCTTGAGCTCGAAGCACACCACGCCGCAAGAGCCATGCGGCAGATATTTCTGCGCGGTCTGATAATACGGGTCTTCTGGCAGGCCGCAGTAGTGCACGGTCTCGACCTTCGGGTGCTTCGACAGGAATTCTGCCACCGCCTGCGCGTTTTCGCAGTGCCGCGGCATCCGCACGTGAAGACTCTCCAGACCGAGATTCAGATAGAACGCGCTCTGCGGCGACTGCATCGAACCAAAGTCCCGCATCAGCTGCGCGGTGCACTTGGTGATGAACGCGCCCTCTTTTCCGAACTTTTCGGCATAGGTGACGCCGTGATAGCTCTCGTCCGGCGTGCAAAGGCCGGGGAATTTCTCCTTGTGCGCCATCCAGTCGAATTTTCCGCCGTCGACGATCGCACCGCCGAGCGCCGCCGCGTGGCCGTCCATGTACTTGGTCGTCGAGTGCGTGACGATATCCGCGCCCCACGCGAACGGACGGCAGTTGATGGGCGTTGCGAACGTGTTATCGACAACGAGCGGCACGCCGTGCCGGTGCGCGGCCTTGGCAAAGCGCTCAATGTCCAGAACCGTGAGCGCCGGGTTTGCGATGGTCTCTCCGAAGACAGCCTTCGTGTTGGGCCGGAAGGCGGCTTCCAGCTCTTCTTCCGAGCAGTCGGGCGCAACGAAGGTCGCCTCTACGCCCATTTTCGCCATCGTGACGGAAATGAGGTTAAAGGTGCCGCCGTAGATGCTGGACGAGGCGACAATGTGATCGCCGTTGGAAGCCAGATTGAACAGGGCAAAGAAGTTTGCCGCCTGACCCGAGCTCGTCAGCATCGCAGCCGTGCCGCCCTCGAGCGCACAGATCTTTGCCGCGACCATGTCGCAGGTCGGGTTCTGAAGCCGCGAGTAAAAATAGCCCTCGGCCTCCAGATCGAAAAGCTGCCCCATCGCCTCGCAGGTGTCGTATTTGAACGTCGTGGACTGGATGATGGGGATCTGCCGCGGGTCTCCCGAGCCGGGGTTGTACCCTGCCTGAACGCAGTTGGTCTCGATGTGCTTTTGGATTTCGCGCATAATTCTTGCCCCTTTCTATATCTATTTCCTTATGGAAGCAGCGGTAAAATTTCCGCCATGTTTTCAAACAGCCTGTCCGCGCCGCATTGGAGCAGCGTCTCGCGCGGCCTGTAGCCCCACGCGGCCCCGGCGGCAAAAAAGCCCATGGTCTTTGCAAACGCCATGTCCGTATCGCCGTCTCCGAGATAGAAGACCTCCTCCGGTCTGCACCGAAGCTGATCGAGCAGCAGGTATCCCGCGTCCGGCTCTGGCTTTAATGGCCTTACGCCGTTGTTGCCCCAGACGACGGAAAACGGCCTGTCCGGGAAATAGGCGTCGATGATCTTCTTTGTCGTGGTTTCGGTTTTATTCGACAAAACGGCAAGAGAATACCCCCGTTTTTGAAGTTCAGCAACCGTTTCCCGCACGCCGAGGAAAAACTTCGTATGCTCGGCGCAGTGCTCCGGGTAATACGAGAGATAAAATTGCAGGACATTTTGAATGTCCGCCTCTCCGGCTTCTTTCGGAACGGCGCGGGCAATGAGCTTCGGAATGCCGTTTCCAATGAACGTGCGGTATTCTTCCAGCGAGTGCCCCGGAAAGCCGAAGCGCTTCAGCGCCTCGTCTGCGCACGCGCCGAGATCAAAGAGCGTGTCCAAAAGCGTCCCGTCCAGATCAAAGACGGCGGCGCGGAATCGTTTTTGCATGGTTTTAGCCTTCCTCCGGCTGTCCGTGGTTCTTCTTTCCGTCGAGCGACTGCGAAACGGCCTTCACGATGCGGGCGATCGCGGCGCTCAGGACCGCGTTGACGCCGAGCTCGACTAAGAAGTTGACGCCGATCATGATGACAAAGAAATAGTAGACGATGTCCGTTCCGCCCGCGAAGTCCTGCAAAATGGGCCGGAACACCGTCAGCATCCCCGCGGCAAAAACGCCCGTGTTAACAATCGGCGCGACGATCGCGGAAACGATGCAGCCGAGCGTCTGGCGCTTAGAGAGTGCCTTGTAAACCAGGCCCGCAGCCCAGCCGCACAGCACGGCCTTTCCGACGCACACGACGACCAGCCAAAATGGATTCGCGACCCACAGCAGGTTCGTAAAATAGTCCGCGCCCGTGATGCCCGCGATCAGGCACACGACGCCAAACACACCGCCCAGCAGTGCGCCCGCACCGGGCCCGAACAAAATCGCGCCCACAACGATCGGGACCAGGGTCAGAGAAATCGGAACAGGCCCGATCTTGATTCCCGTCGCAACGGTTTGCAGCACAACGACAAGCGCGGCCAAAAGTGCCAGCGATGTCAGACGGACAACGGATGCATGATTTTTGTTTTTCATAAGTACCTCCAGCTCTCGCTCCGGCACGTTCGTCCGGATGCAATGCTTCATTTTTTTGCAGCACTTCCCGGCTGCGGGGAAAATTACGCGAAAAACGCGGAATTTCTAAGATTACGGAATTTCTTCCTCAACAGGAGGATTATAGGCCTCCTCCGGGATCGCGGTCTGGCCGGACTGCATGGCCTGCCACTGCTCTTTGGTAATGAGCAGCTGCCGGGGCTTCGAGCCCTCGAAGTGGCCGACGATGCCGCGCTCTTCCATCTCGTCCATGATGCGGGCGGCTCTGGCGTAGCCGAGCTTGAGACGGCGCTGGAGCATGGAAACGGACGCCTGCCCAGTCTCCAGAATGACCTCGACCGCAGCCGGGAGCATTTCGTCGCCATCATCGTCCGGGGCATCCGCTGCCACATTCGCCGAAGCCGCGTCCTTGCCCTTGCCGCTCTCGGCGGCCTTTTTGTCGATCTCGGCCATGACCTCGTCGGAGTATTCGGCGGTGTTCGAGCGCTTGATGAACGTGACGACCTCCTGCACCTCATCGTCGGTGATGAAGCAGCCCTGCACACGCTTCGGCTTTCCCTGCCCCAAAGGCGCATAGAGCATATCGCCCTTGCCGACCAGCTTTTCCGCACCGGCGGTGTCCAGAATGATGCGGGACTCCATTGCCGACGCGACCGCAAACGCGATTCGAGACGGAATGTTCGCCTTCATGAGGCCCGTGATAACATCCGCGGACGGTCTTTGCGTCGCGATGACCAGATGCATACCCGCCGCACGGCCCATCTGCGCCACGCGGCAGATCGACTCTTCGACCTCTTTTGCCGCAACGAGCATCAGGTCTGCCAGTTCGTCGATGACGACCACGATCTGCGGCATGGCCTCAAATTCTCCGGTGGCTCTGGCCTGCTTGTTGAACGATTCCAGATCGCGTACCCCGGCGTCCGCCATCATGCGGTACCGGCGCATCATTTCCGTCACCGCCCATTGAAGTGCGCCCGCCGCCTTCTTGGGGTCTGTGACGACGGGGATGAGCAGGTGCGGAATGCCGTTGTAGATGCCAAGCTCGACCATTTTGGGGTCGACCATGATGAGCTTGACCTCTTCGGGCTTGGCTTTATACAGAAGCGAGATGATCAGCGAGTTCATGCACACCGACTTGCCGGAACCGGTCGTACCGGCGATGAGCAGGTGCGGAAGACGGCCAATGTCTCCGATGATGCGGTTGCCGCCGATGTCCTTGCCGACGGCGAACGAGACCTTGGATTTGGATTTCGCAAATTCCGGCGAGTCGATGACGTCGCGTGCCAGAACGGTCGAAACCACGCGGTTCGGCACCTCGATGCCGACGACGGAAATTTTCTCCGGAATGGCCGCAATGCGAACGCCCGACGCACCCAGCGCCAGCGCGATATCGTCCGCCAGATTTGTGACTTTGGACAGCTTCACGCCGCGGCTGAGCTCGAGTTCATACCGCGTAACGGAAGGCCCGCGCGTGACGTTGATGATCGACGCCTCGATGCCGAAGGATTTGAGCGTGTCGTTTAAGCGCTCTGCGTTCTGCCGCATTTCCTCGGTGCCGTCGTGCGCCGCGCCGGAGCCCTGCTTCAGAAGCTCCACCGGCGGATACTGATATTCAGGCGGCTCGGGCGCCGCGGCAATTTCCTGCGCGATGGCGGCGGCCTCCAGATGCACGTCCTCTTTTTTGATCTTGTCTTCCTGCGGCTCCAACGGCGGCAGTTTTTCCGAAATCGCGGCGACTGCGGCCTCGGGTTTGGGAAGCGGCTTGTTGGCCGCACCGGCTGCGGCAAAGAACGCGGCCTCCGGCGTCGGTGTTTCCTCTTTGGGCGCTTCGACCGGCGTTTCCGGCAAAGTCTCCGGTTCCGGCTCGGAATTTTCCGCTTCCGGCTCGGATCTTTTCTGATTGGGCACGACAAGCGGCGCGGGCTCCATCCGGAGCTCACTCAAATTAAGCGGCGGCAGGTGCTTCGGAAGCTCCTCCGGCGTCTGCACGGTCTCGTGCGGGGTCTGGCGTCGGACGGCCAGAATGTCGGGGCCCTCGTCCTGAGCTTCCGCGTCCTTTTTGGCCTGTGCGCGGCTCTGCTCGACAAAAACGTCGGGCCGCATGGGAGCCTTTCTCCCCTTCTGCACCTTCGTTTCCTGCACCGGAAGCGGCGGCTCGTCCACCGGAAGATCAAACTCCGAAGCCTTTGCCCGGCGGCGCTCTGCCTGATTTTCTGCGCGTTCGATGTGCTTCTGCGCCATGTGGTTCACGATCTGCTCGGCGGGGTCGGGATGCTCGCGCTTCGGCTCGTCATATTCGACTCTCGGCCGGTTTTTGATGGCCGTGATGATGCCGGAAACGGTCATATTGAGGCTCGTGATGAGCTCCAATACCAGCGCGAGAAACAGCACGATGACCGCACCGGCGCGGCTGATGATGAGCTCCAGCGTCTGCGCCAGAAGCCCCGCGACAACGCCCGCGCAGCTGCCGTCCAGTCCGCCGTCCCAGAGATCGAGGAACATCGAAAGGCCCCATTCCGCGCCGTCCTGTCCGCCGACCAGCTGGACCAAGGCCCCAATTGTCACCGCCAGCAGCATGCTGCACGTAACGCGCAGCGCGACGGGTCTTCCGTCATGCAGCAGCAAAATCAGAAAACCCATCACGAACGAAAACGGCAGTATGTAAAGTCCCGGACCGATCAGCCCCTTGAAAAGCGAGATCAGCAGCGACAGCAGCGCCCCCTTGATGCCGAGGCACCCCAGCACCGTGCACAGCGCCAGCGCCGCACAGACGCCTGCCCCGACCTCGCGCCGGATGGGTGGATTACTCTTCGCTTTGGACCGGGAGCTCTTAGACGGCGTCTTCCGGCTGCCGGAGGTTTTTCCGGTGGTCTTCGCGCCGGAGGAACGTTTTTTCGTCTGTTTTTCCGCCATAAGGCTCCATCCTTTCAGGAAATCAGGGACAGCAGCAGCGTCACAAGCCCCGCGCCCCAGCAATAGTAGCAAAAGCCGCCGAATTTTCCGCGCTGGACGACCAGCCGCAGAAAGTAAATTGCAAAATAGCCCGACACGAACGAGGCGGCCACGCCCACCAGATACACCGGAACAAGGCTCCACGTCACGCCGTTTGAAATCGCCTTCACAAGAGACACGAGATTCGCGCCCACGACCGCCGGAATCGACAGCAGGAACGAGAATTTCACCGCGAAATTCCGGTCAAATCCGCGCAGCATTCCCGCGCTGATCGTCGTTCCCGAGCGAGACAGTCCCGGCACGACCGCGATCATCTGCGCAAGGCCGACGACGACCGCGTCCGACACGTTTGCGCTGCGCTCGTCCTTGTTGCCGTGGCCCATGCGGTCGGCGGCGAAGAGCAAAAAGCCCGTCATGATAAACGCAAAGCCGATGAAAAACGTGTTTCCATACAGGCTCTCAACGAGGTTTGACAGAAACACCGCCGGAATCAGCGGAAGCGTCGCGATGATCAGAAAGCTGATGAGACGCCGCTCTCTGCGGTTGGGCTTCATCCCGCGCGGCATTTTGCGCAGACGCAGCATCCGCAGAAGCTCCTTCGCCGCCTCGCGCACATCCTTCCAGAACGCGAGAACGACCGCCGCCAGCGTCCCCAGATGCATCAGCACGTCGAAGAGCATATGGTTTTCCATGTCGCCGATGGCGAGGAAATTTTGCAGCACCGCCAGATGGCCCGAGCTCGAGATCGGCAGAAATTCCGCCAGTCCCTGCACCAGCCCCAGCAAAACCGCGTTCCAATAGGTCATAGTCTATCCTCCGAATGTCCAAACGGCAATTGCCGTAAAAATCACATACTGATTTATATTACCACACCCGGAGGAATATTTCCAGAGTTTTTAGCCGTTTGTCTCCGAACCGTTTGTCTCCGAACCGTTTGTCTCCGAACGGTCTTTTTTCGCCTGCGCGATCTGCGCATGAAGGCACGAAAGCGCGTCCGAAAGAGAGCCGAGCGCGTCCATGAGCCCGGACTCGACGGCCTGCGCCCCGTAGAGGATCGTGCCGACGTCGGTCGCCATATTGCCGGTGGCCATCATATAGTACTCGAAGTCCGTGCGGGAAATGCGCGAATTCTCGGTCACGAAGTCGACGATATGGTCCTGAATCTGGTCAAAATAGTGATACGTCTGCGGCGCTCCGACGACGAGTCCCGTCATGCGCACGGGGTGGACGGTCATGCTGGCTCTGGGCGCGATGAACGCGCGTTTGGCAGACACCGCCAGCGGAATGCCGATCGAGTGTCCGCCGCCCAAAACCAGAGACACCGTCGGCTTTTTCATGCCCGCGATCATCTCGGCGATCGCAAGCCCCGCTTCAATGTCGCCTCCCACGGTATTAAGAAGCAGCAGCAGTCCGTCAATGTCCTCCGCTTCCTCAATCGCCGCCAGAAGCGGAATGACGTGCTCGTACTTCGTCGTCTTCACCGTCTCCGGAAGGGTCTGGTGGCCCTCGATCTGGCCGATGATGGTGAGGGTGTAGATGTTCCCTTTGCTCGTTTTGCTCGTGCTTGCGCCAAGCTCCAGAAGCTCCTGCGTGGCCTCCGGCTGCTTTTTCTCGTCGCTCATAGGCTCTGCCTCCAAAAACGTTTTGGAAACAGGATGCCCAGAAAATTCTAATTTATGCCTGCGCGTCCTCCTGCCACGATTTGCACACATCGACCCAGCCGTCGAACTTTGAATACTTCTCGAGTTCCGGGATCGTCAGCTCAATGGCGCTGCTGGCGCTTCCGGCGGCGGGGAACACGGTCTCGAAGCGCTTGAGCGACTCGTCCAGATACACCTTCACGCCCTCCTTGACCGCAAACGGGCAGACGCCGCCCACCGCGTGACCGATATACTGCGGCACATCGTCGTGCGCGAGCATCTTCGCCTTCACGCCGAAGCGGTCTTTATATTTTTTGTTATCGACCCGCGCGTCTCCCGCGGCGACGATGAGGACGCAGCTGTCTCCAACTAAAAACGACAGCGTCTTTGCAATGCGCTTTCCCTCGACGCCCACAGCCTGCGCGGCCAGATCGACCGTCGCGCTCGACACGTCAAACTCCAGCACGCGGTCCTCCATTCCGAACTGCGCAAAATACGCCTTTACCTTCTCGATCGACATACAAGCCGCCTCCCAAAATTTTTTCGCTTTATTATAGCAAACAAACCCGCATCTTGCAAGTTTGCGGACAATCGGGTATAATATCGCCGCACGGAGTTTTTTCGCGCAAAACCGTCAGGGAGGCGAAGCTATGAACAAAACGAACGTCATGCGTCTTCTGGACGCGGCAAAGATCCCGTATGAAGCGAAGGAATACGCCTTCGACGAAAACGACCTCAGCGGTCTGCACGCCGCCGAAGGCATCGGAAAACCCGCCGAGCAGATCTTCAAAACGCTCGTCGCGCGGGGCGACAAGCAGGGCTATCTCGTCTTCTGCATTCCCGTGTGCTGCGAGCTGGACCTGAAAAAAGCCGCCAAAGCCGCGAAGGACAAGAAGGTCGAGCTCATCCACGTCAAAGAGCTCCTGCCGCTCACGGGCTATATCCGCGGCGGGTGCAGCCCCATCGGCATGAAAAAGCACTTCCCGACCTTTCTCGATGAGACCGCCATTTTGTATGACGAGATCGGCGTCTCGGCCGGCCAGCGCGGGGCGCAGGTGCTTTTGAACCCGGAACAGCTTTGTGACTACGTCGGCGCGGAATTTGCCGATTTGACCGTATAGAAAGGAACAACATCATGCATTACGAATATCAGACAAAGGGCACGTGCTCGACGCGGATTTTATTTGACGTTGAGGACGGCAAGCTGCACAACGTCGAGTACATCGGCGGCTGCAACGGCAATTTGCAGGGCATCGGACGGCTCGTCGAGGGTATGCCGGTGGAGGAAGTCATCACGCGTCTGCGCGGCATCCGCTGCGGCTACAAGCCGACCTCCTGTCCCGACCAGCTGGCCACAGCGCTGGAAAAGGCCG
>CAKUJL010000041.1 GCA_934661715.1 uncultured Oscillospiraceae bacterium
ACTACGCACCCGTCCATACCGCGGCGGCGTATTTTGAAGAAGCGGAAGAAGCTGCCGAAGAGAAGGCGGAGGAAGAATCCGCGGATGAAGCGCCGCTTCTGTTCCGGCCGAGAGACACGGCGCTGGCCGCAGAGCTGCAAAACGCCCTGACGAAGGCAATGGGACTTTCCGAAACGAAGCTTCCGGAAGGACTGGATGAAGCGACGCCCCTTACCCGTGCGGACGCGGCGCGGCTGGTAAACGGCCTTTTGAACCGTACACCGGACGAAGCGGCCTTGCGGGAAATTTCCTTTGATCTGCTGCTGGATGTGTCCAAAGAAGACCCCGCGTATTTTGAAATTCTGGAAGCGACCCTGCCGCATGAATATTTGGAAAACACGGCCGAGCAGTGGAACGCGGAGACTTTGCGCGTTTCGCCGCTTCGCGCAGGCGCACATACGAAAAAGGGCGCGGGCTATGTGGTAGACGAGAACGGCCAGGCCATCCGGCAGGCGGGACTCTTTGACTTCGGCGGCTGGACGTATCTGGCCGGAGACGAGACGGGCCGCATTTTTGCCGACAGCGAACTTCACCGGTTCGAAGGCCGCGTGTACTACGCAAGGCGCGGCGGTCAGCTGCTCAAAAACGCGGCGCTGGGCGAGTATCTGTTCGGCGAAGACGGCGCATACACCACGGGCCGCGAAAATGTGGACGCGCTTCTGGACGAGGCGATCGCCGCGTTCGAAGAAGACGGCATGACGCGAGACGAGCTTCTTCGCGCGTGCTATGATTATGTGCGAAGCTATAAGTATCTGGGCCGGAACGCCGCCTATGGGCCGGAAGTGAAGACGCCGCCGTATGAAAACCTGCTGGACTTCGCCGAGAAAATCCTCACGACCGGAAAGGGCGACTGCTATAACTTCGCGGCCAGCTTCTGCCTGCTTGCAAGACGGCTCGGCTTTGAAGCCGCGTGCATCATCGGAGAGTGCGGTTACGTCTGGAACTGGCGGCCCATCGCCCACGGCTGGGTCGAAATTACGCAGGACGGCCAGACGCTTTTGTATGACCCGCAGATCGAAAACTATAATCTTCGCGCCGGTATCTCCAACGAGGAAAACGGCGCGTTCGGCGTGACGTATGAGACGGCGCACGCACGATATCTCAAGCACTAAAGACCATCACCACGAAAAGAGGAAAAAGCTGTGAAGAAGATTCTTGCCATCGTATTCGGCGTGTGCCTGCTGGCGCTGCTGTGTGCCTGCGGAGAAAAGGAAGAGCCCGCCGCGCCCGCGCCTGCCGCTTCGGAGGCGCAGATGCAGGAGGAAGAAAAGCCGGAAGGGCCCGCCGCGGATGAACCCAAATCGGAAGCGCCCACGGAAGAGGCCGCGGAAGAGGCCGCAGAGCCGACGCTTCTGGAGACGGCGCTGACCTTTGTGGACAAGGATGCGTCGGAGCTTGTTGCCGCGATCGGTGAGCCGCTCGACAAGGTTTACGAGGAATCGTGCTCCGGCCCCGGAGACGACGGCGTCTGGACCTATGACGGACTCACAGTCTTTACCTACACGGAAAACGGCGTCGAGATGATCGTCGACGCGGAATAAGAGGATACGGCTATGAAAAAAACGGCTTTGGCTGCGATTTGTATGCTTTTGTGCGTTTCGCTCTGCGCGTGCGGAAGCGATGATAAGGCGCTCAAAACGGAAGACCTTTCGATGACGGTGGACGGAAAGACCATTTCGGCGGACGCGTCCATTTCGTCGATTCTGGAGAGCTTCGGAGACGGCTATGAGATGGCAGAGGCGGTCTCGTGCGTGTATTCCGGCATGGAGCGCACGTATGCCTATGATAACCTGATTCTCTACACCTATCCCGGAGACGACGGGCAGGAGCATCTGATGGAGGCGTATGCTGAGACCGGCGCACAGACCTCGCGCGGCGTGAAGCTCGGCGACAGCCTCAAGGATGTTGAGGAAAGCTACGGCTCTGACTACACGAGAACGGGCGACGTTGTGACGTTTTCTATGGAAGGCGCAAACGAACAGATGGTCCCGGCGGGCGTCTATTTTGAGCTGAACGACGACATCGTCACGGCCATTGGCATTGTGGCCGAGCACCGGGCGCAGTAAGGAGCGGGGTATGCGGAAATTTGTCTGCGGATCACTTGCCGCGCTGCTGCTGCTCCTCACGGCCTGTTCTGCAAAGCTCTACACGCCGGTGGGAGAGCCGACGGGAGACGAAGCGTTAGACGCCGCGGTGCTGGAGCTTTTGCAGGAGCGGTGCAGCCCGAAAAGCACCGAGCGGGAAAATATCGAGGCGGTCTACCGCTTCATTGCCGAGGACATCACCTACCGGCCCGGCACGGCGGACACGAGCGGGGGCTTCACGGAAAGCCTGACGCACCAGCTTGCGCTGGAGCTTTTGCAGAAGCGCAAGGGCAACTGCGACCATCAGGCGGCTTTGATGGCGGTTTTATTACAGCGCATGGGCTATACAGCGGAGGTCGTGCAGGGCACGTTCACACGCGAAGAGGGGACAGACCCCGTCGACCACGCATGGGTCCGCGCGATGATCAACGGCGTTGCGTATTTCTTTGATCCCCTTTACGGCGCGAGCTTCGCCGAAAATGAGATGGACTACTGCATGGCGTCCGAAGCGCTTCTGGCGCAGACGCACCAGTGGGACGAAACGGCCTGATTTGAGGAAGTGCAATGGAAATTCTGAGAAAGCTTCGGCAATATGCAAAAACGGACCGGACGGCGATCGTCTACGGGGAAAAATCGCTTTCCTACCGGGACTTAAATGCCTGGTCCGACGCGTTCGCGGCGTATCTTCGCGAAAAGCAGCCGGGGAGCAAAACGCCAGTGCTTCTTTACGGGCATAAGGATCTGGAAATTCCGGCGTGCATGTTCGGCTGCCTGAAGGCCGGGCGCGGCTATATCCCGGTCGACGTGACGTACCCGCCGGAGCGTGTGGCGCAGATCGAAGGTCTGGCAAAGCCGGGTCTGGTCGCGGACTTCACGGGGACGCTTCAAACGCCGTGCCTGACGAGGCCTGCACTGCGAAGAATCCTGACAGAACAGGCAGAGCCCGCGCCGGAAAAGCAGTGGCTCAAAGAAGACGAGACGGCCTATATCCTCTTCACCTCCGGCTCGACCGGAACGCCGAAGGGCGTGCAGATCACGGCGGGCAATCTCGCGGCGTTTCATGAGGGCGTGAGGCCGTGGTTTGGCGAAATGCGGGAGGGCGGCGCGTTTCTGAACGAAATTTCGTACTCCTTTGACGTTTCCGTCTGCGCCCTGTATGAGGCGCTGGGCCGGGGCATGACGCTCTGGACGGCGGACTTGCAGACGCTCTCGAACCCGAAGGCGCTGTTTGCGCTTTTGAAGGAGGCTGATCTTACCGACTGGGTCTCGACGCCGTCGCTTGCAGAGCTCTGCGTGCAGTCGGAGTCCTTCCGGAAAGACTTGATGCCGAACCTGCGGCAGTTTCTCTTCTGCGGCGAGGTGCTGACGAAAAAGCTCTGCGGGGAAATGTTCGAGCGCTTTCCGGGCGTGCCGGTCGTAAACGCCTACGGGCCGACGGAGACGACCGTTCTGGTCACGGGGGCGGAAATGACGGAAAAAATGCTGGAATCGAGCGAGCCTCTTCCCATCGGCTTCGCGTTTTCCAACTGCGAGGCAGGTATCTGCGACGAGGCGGGAAACGCGCTTCCGGACGGCGAGGCGGGAGAGCTTCGCATCTGCGGAAAGACGGTCAGTCCCGGCTATCTCGGACGGCCGGAGCTGAATGCGCGGGTATTTTTTGAAAATGAAACGGGTCTTCGCGGCTACCGCACGGGAGACCTGTGCAAGAAAACAGACGGCTGCATCTACTATCTCGGCCGGCTCGACAACCAGATCAAGCTCAACGGCTTCCGTGTCGAACTCGAGGACGTGGAGAATAACCTCGTGAAGGTGCAGAACGTCGCGCGGGCGGCAGTCCTGCCGGAAATGCAGGACGGGAAGGTCGTTTCCTTAACGGCCTATGTGCTGCTCGAAAGACCGGACGGCGAAGGGAGCTTGCAGCGGGCGCGGCGCATCAAAAAGGAATTATCCGCGTTCGTGCCGTCTTACATGGTGCCGCGGAAGATCGTCGCGGTGGAGTCGTTCCCCCTCAACACGAACGGCAAAATTGACAAAAAACGACTGCGCGAACAAAGCGCAACTTAGGAGGCGGGTATGAGCCCTTATTCCGGACTCGGCTTTTTTCTGACGCTGGCGGTGCTGCTGGTTCCGGCGGTTTTCCTCGGTCTGCGCGGAAAAAATCTTCGCGTGTGCGGCATGGCCGTGACGGCGGTGATGCTGCTTTGCATCTTCGACACGCCGGGAAAGCTTCTGACGCTGGCCCTTTTCTGGGCGTGGCAGCTGGCGGTCATTTTCGGATATCTGGCGCTTCGGAAAAAGACGGGAAAACGCGTCTTTTTGTGGACGGCTCTTCTTTTGAGCCTCGCGCCGCTGATTTTGACGAAGCTGGCAGTTTTCGTAGAAGCGTTCTCGATTTTCTCACTGCTTGGTATCAGCTATGTGTCGTTCCGCGCGGCGCAGATTCTGGTCGAAATTTATGACGGCCATATCAAAACGCTGAACGCGCTGGACGTGAGCTATTTTCTCTTGTTCTTCCCGTCCATTTTGTCGGGCCCCATCGACCGGTTTCAGCGGTTTTCGGGCGATCTTCAGAAGACGCGGACGGGCGAAGGCTACGAGGCGCTGCTCAAAGAAGGCCTCTGGCGGCTGGGCACGGGCGCGGTGTATAACTTCGTGCTCGGCAATCTCATCTGGCAGTACTGGGTTTCCAAAGTGCCGGACACGGCGCTCGGGACGCTTTCTTACATGTACGGCTACACGCTTTTCATGTTCTTTAACTTCGCGGGCTACAGCCGCATGGCCATCGGCACGGCGTACATCCTTGGCATCGAGCAGCCGGAAAACTTCAATAGACCGTTTTTGAGCCTCGACATGAAGGATTTCTGGTCGCGGTGGCACATTTCGCTCTCGACGTTTCTGCGGGACTATGTCTACACGCGGTTCTGCATGGCGGCGCTGCGCGGAAAATGGTTCAAAGAGCGCAGGACCTGCTCGTATCTGGGCTATGTCCTTACCATGCTCGTCATGGGCCTGTGGCATGGGCTGACGGTGTCGTACCTCATCTACGGCGCGTATCACGGACTTCTCATGTGCCTCAACGACATTCTGGACACGCGCTGCAAAAAATTCAAGGCGCTCAAGAAAAATCCCAAGGCGGCGTGGCCGCTGCGGCTTGTGACGCTGCATTTGTTCAGCTTCGGACTTCTGATCTTCTCCGGAAGACTTTTTGGATAAATAGGAGGAACCAACCATGCTTGAGAACGTACTTTCCTGCATCTGCGAAATTGTCGGCGCGGACGAGGGCGAAATCACAGCCGACACCGAGCTTTTTGAAGAGGGCATCCTCGACTCGTTCGGCCTTGTGGAGCTTCTTGTGCAGCTCGAGGACTTCGGCACAAAGCTCGACGTCGCGAATCTGACGCGCGAGGAAATTTCTACACCCGCGAAGATCGCGGCTTTGATGGAAGCATGAGGCGAAGCTTTTTTTGCAAGGCGCTTGCGGCGCTTCTTCTCGCGGCGGCACTTTTCGTTGCGGTGCGGTTCGTGACGGAAAAGACCGTTCCGGCGTACCCGGAAGCGCTCGGGAACACGCTGGATGTGGAAAAAATCACGGGCACGTATTTGGTGAAAGCGGCGGCAGAGCTTCCGGACACCCTGACGGTTTTCGGCTCGAGCGAGCTCAAAACGTTTGAGATATCCACGCACCCGGCGAACTTCTTTGCCGGAAAGCGCTGCGGCTTTCAGGTGAATTTAGTTGGCCGCGGGTCGTGCCAGTCGCTGGTGCACGCGATGGCCGTGGGCGCGTCGGGAGATTCCCTCAAGGGCAAAAAGATCCTCCTCATCACCGCGCCGCAGTCGTATGTCGAAGGCGGCATTGCGCCGGATCTCTTCCTCGCGAACTTCTCCGAGCAGCAGATGCTGACGCTTCTGTCGGACGGGGACTTAACCTGCGAGACGAAGCAGTATTTATCTTCGCGCGTGCAGAGCCTCATCGCGCAGTACAACGCGGAAAACGGCACGAACCTCCAGACGCACACGGCGGCGGGCCTTCTGAGTAAGGCTTACGCCTCCCAAAACGCGGCGGGAAAAACGCTCCTTGCGCCCTATGCGGCTCTTTCCGGATGGCTTCTGGACACGAAGGATATGGCCGTCTCGGCGCGGCTCATCCGGGCGGGAAATTTTGAAGCGGGCGAAGCAAAACCCGGCCCCATCGATTGGAAGGCCGAGGAAGAACAGGCGCTTGTCGATGCGAAGGCGCAGTCGACGAACAACGACTTTTCCATGCTGGACAGCTACTACCAGACCTACGTCGGCCACCGGCTTTCGCAGATGGAGGGCCGGGATGCAGACGTTTGCTACGATGCTTCGCCGGAGTATGACGATCTGCGGTGCCTTTTTGATATCTGCAAGGCGAAAAACATCGAGGCCCTGTTCGTCCACGTGCCGGTGAACGGCAAATGGAGCGATTATACGGGGCTCAGTTCTGAGCGCCGGCAGACGTACTATGAAAATGTGCGAGGCCTCGCCGCGCAGTATGACAATGTGACGCTTCTGGATCTGACGGCGGAAGAAAATACGCCGTATTTCCTGTGCGACACGATGCATCTGGGCTGGCTTGGCTGGCTGGCCGTCGACCGGGCAATGGAGGCGTTCTGGAATGAAGGATAAAATTTTATCGAAGTGGTATTACCTCGCGCTCTTCTGCGCGGTCTGCGCGGCGCTCGTGTTTGCAGCGTGGCTTTTATTGGACGCGCAGGGCGTGGCTTTTGTCTACAGTGAATTCTAGTGGAGGACTCATGAAAAAACTTGCATTTTTACTGGCTTTGACGCTGGTGCTGTGCGCGGCTTTGTGCGCGTGCGGCGAAAAGAAAAACGATCTGGAAACGGCGCAGGGACTGATCGGTTCCTCTCTTTCCGCGCTCACGGACGCCATCGGCGAACCGAAAAACGAGAGCTACGCCTCCTCCTGCTTGGGAGACGGCGAGGACGGGGAGCTCTCCTACGACGGTTTCACGGTCTACACCTACCGCGCACCGGACGGCACGGAGACGGTCTATGACGTTCTGGCGCAGAAATAAGAGGGCGGCGCGATGAAAAAAACATTCTCGCGGCTTTTAAGACGGGCTTTTTTATGCGTGGCTTCGATCGCGGCGCTGTGCGCGTTTGCGTTTGCGGCGCAGACGGCCTACACCGATCAGGCGCTCGCCGATATCAAGCGGCCGCAGGTGCTGGGCTCCGCTACATTTTCGTGGGAGGGCGTGGAATTTCACCGCGTGACGATCCCGCGCTATGTGCTTGAGCAGTACGAAACGTCCGACTATGAAATTCTCCCCGGCCAGTCCGACGAGCGCGTGAAAACGGTCAAAAAGGCGCTCAACTCGGACGACACCTACCCCGACAACGAGTTTGTGACCTATACGCAGGTGCGAGAAGGCGAACCCGTCGAGACGTATTTTGACGCGCATCTGGCCGCGCTTTTTGAGACGATCTACCGGTTCTGCGGCCTGGACGGCAAGACGGCTTGTCTGGACGAGCTGACGCAGTATCTTCTCGACCGGCTGCCGAGCTTAAGCGGCGCTATGCGGCACGATATCGAGGCCGCGTACAAATACGAGCTCACGAAGACCGGCACCTACGGCACCGTCGCGCGTTCCGGCCAGATGGATAACCTCTACTACTTTGCCCAGACCGACCCCGACTGGGCCGGCGAAATTTTCGAATTTGAAGGCAACGGCGCAACGCTCAAGGACCGCGGCTGCGGCTGCGCGTGTGCGGCAATGGTGTTTTCGACGTATCACAAGGTGGAGATCACGCCCCGGTGGATGCGGCACTTTGCCCTTCAGGACAACTACCCCGTGAGCTACGGCCTTCCGAACGAGTATTTTGAGGGCATCGCGCGGTATTATGAAAATCTCGAGACCGAGCGCTACGGTACGCGGCTCAATGCTCCGTCCATCCTCAAGAAAAAGGACGTCGACATGACGAAGCTCGCCGACCAGATCGCAAATCAGGGCTACATGGCGATCATCCACGTCGTCAAGGGCGCGTTCACGAGCCACGAGCACTATATGGTCCTGTGCGACTATCAGGTCATCGACGGCCAGCCGTACTATCTGGTCGCCGACCCCTATGTGCTGCAAAGCCGGTACAAGGACTGGGATCAGCTCAGAAAAACCAACACCGGAAACGACGGCCTCATCTACGCAACGCCCGACGTTCTGTACCGCGACATGAAGGCGATCATCCTCTTCTCGCAGGACCGCAATGCCTTCCCGCTGTACTGCCGCACGAATGCCGCCGAAGCACTGGCTGGCTGAAAGGAAACCGACTATGGCGAACCGAAGAAAAAGAAGTCCCTTCGAGCGCTTTATCAGGCGCAACGGGCTTTACATCATGATCGGGCTGGCGCTGATTCTGGTCGCGGGCGCGGTTTTTGCCGTCGTGACGCAGGTCAAAAAGCTCTCGCCCGCAAAGGAGCCTTCGCAGGAGACAGTCGTCTCTGAAGAGATCGGAAAAACGACCGTGACGCCTTCCGCGCCGGAGGAAAGCGGCGAAGAGACGCAGCCGGAGGAACCGGTCGACGAGAGCCTTTACTTGCCGCCCTTTGACGGGAAGACCGTTTTGATCGCCGGTGGAAAGCTCGTTCTGACGTTTGACGAGGACGCGCTTACCATGACGGAAACAGACGGCCTCGTGTCTTTGACGGACGCGGAAGGGACGCAGAAGGCGCGGCTGGATGTGCAGGAAATTTCCGCCGACCTGTCGCTTTTTAAGACGGATGAACTCGAGCGCATCTGCGTCGGCATCGTGCAGGCGTATTACTATCTTGCGCCCGAGACGAAGGACTTTACCGTCACGGCGGAGGCCAAGGACGGCGCGGTCTTCTCGGCTACAGTCGCGGCCCCTGCTTTTGATACCGAAGCGGCTGTGACGGCGAAGGTTTCCCTTTGGAGACTCGACGGCAGGAGCGTGACCGTGAGCGCCGTCTTCCCCGAGGGAGAAGACGGCAGCGCGGTCTTTGCGGCGTTTTCGTCCATTGAGCCGCTTGGGGAAAAGCATCTTCCGGAGGCGGCGCAGTGAAGAAGATTTATTTGACGCTGGCGGCTTTAACGCTTCTGATGCTCTGCGCGTGTGCGCCGAAAACAGAAGCGGAAGTGCCTGCGATCGAACCCGCAGTTTCCGCGGAGGAGCCGGTTTCGCAGCCGGAGACGGTTTCCATGGAGGCCGTGCCGCGGAAAACCGGCGTGCAGGAGGAAAACGGCGCGTACTATTACTTCCTTTCAGACGGAAGCATTGCGCAGCAGACCGGGCTTCAGGTCCTTGACGGCAAGACGTATTATCTGAACGAGGATCACAGCCTGTACCGCTTCTCGCCGGGTCTCAACGACTGCGAGGGCTCCGTTTTCGTGCACGATGGAGAAGAAGGCTTTGTCT
>CAKUJL010000042.1 GCA_934661715.1 uncultured Oscillospiraceae bacterium
GGGGCTTTCGTATCCCGTCACGGGCTTTTCCATCCGGTATGAGTTCGGCATCTTCAAGCAGAAGATCGTCGACGGCTGGCAGATCGAGTTCCCGGACGACTGGCTGGGGCTGGGCGACGTGTGGCTGCACACGAGAGAGGACGACGCGGTCGAGGTGCGCTTCGGCGGCGCTGTGCACGAGTGGATGGACCACGGCAAGTTCAAGGCCGCGCAGGTGGGCTATCAGTCCGTGATGGCCGTGCCGCACGATTTTTACATTTCCGGCTACCATGCCGAGGGCGCGAACAAACTGACGCTCTGGTCTGCCTCCGTGCCGCAGGGTTTTGATATGGCGGCGTTCTCCCGCGGCGATTACGCACGGGCTCTGGAGCAGAACACGATGGCCGAGACCATCTCGAAGGTGCTCTATCCGGCGGACGATCACATCGAGGGAAAGCGCTTGCGGCTCAAGCAGCAGTATCTGCTGGTCTCGGCGTCGCTGCAATCGATCCTCAAGGACCACTACAAGCAGTACGGCACGCTTTCGAATTTAGCCGACAAGGTCGCCGTACATATCAACGACACCCATCCGGCGCTGTGCGTGCCGGAGCTGATGCGCTTACTGGTCGACCAGTACGAAATGGGCTGGGACGAGGCGTGGGATATTACCTGCAAGACCCTTTCCTACACGAACCACACCGTCATGGCAGAAGCGCTCGAGCACTGGCAGATCGATCTTTTCCGTGAGCAGCTGCCGCGCGTCTACGGCATCGTCCGCGAAATCGACCGCCGCACGCGCAACCAGCTTCAGCTCTCCTACCCCGGCGACTGGGGCAAGATCGACTATATGGCCCCGATCTCGGGCGGCGAGGTGCGGATGGCAAATCTGTGTCTGGCCGCGTGCCACAAGGTAAACGGCGTTTCGCAGCTGCACACGCAGATCCTCAAGGACGGCATTTTCCGCGATTACGCGCAATTGGATGAGAGCCGCTTCATCAACATCACAAACGGCATCGCCTACCGCCGCTGGCTCTGCCAGGCCAACCCCGCGCTCACCGAGTACTTAACGGGTCTTATCGGAAGCGGCTTTACGAAGGACGCGCGGGAGCTGGAAAAGCTCTTGAGCTTCTGCGACAACGAAGAAGTTCTTGCCAAGCTGCGGGAAATTAAGTTAGAAAACAAAAAGCGCCTCGCGGCCTATGTCAGCCGCGCAAACGGCATTCACTTAGACCCCGAGAGCCTGTTTGACATTCAGGTCAAGCGCCTGCACGAGTATAAGCGGCAGCTTCTGAACGTGCTGCATATTCTGCGGCTGTATCTGGAGATCAAGGACAATCCGCAGAAGGAAATCACGCCCCGCACGTTCGTCTTCGCGGCGAAGGCCTCTGCCGGCTATCAGATGGCAAAGCGCATCATTTCCCTCATCGTCGCCGTGGCAGACACCATCAACGCGGACCCCGCCATGCACGGCAAGCTCAAGGTCGTCTTCGTCGAGGATTACAAGGTGTCTCTTGCCGAGATCATCATTCCGGCGGCCGATATCTCCGAGCAGATCTCCGTCGCGGGCAAGGAGGCCTCCGGCACGGGCAACATGAAGCTGATGATCAACGGCGCGGTCACACTCGGCACGCTGGACGGCGCGAATGTCGAAATTTGTCAGCAGGTCGGAGAAGAAAACATGTTCCTCTTCGGTCTGCACGCCGAGCAGGTGGAAGCGCTGTGGCGCGGCGGCTATGACCCGCGGGCGTATCTGACAGAGCCGCTAAACCGCGTTTTGAACCTTCTTTCTTCCGGGGCGCTCGGCGGCAAGAAATTTGAAGACATCGTCCAGAGCCTCACCACCAACCACTTCGGCACCGCCGACGGCTACATGACCGTGGCCGATTTCGAGAGCTACTGCGCGGCGCAGCAGAAGGTGGGCGCAGTGTGGCAGGACAAGCGGAAATTCACGAACATGTCGCTCGTCAACATCGCGAAGGCGGGAATTTTCTCGTCTGACCGCGCGGTCGAGCAGTACGCCGAAGAGATCTGGGGTTTAGCGTAAGTATGCGGATTTTGTTTGACAGCAAGCTCTCGCAGTTCAAAACGCCGTTCGGCACCTTGAGACCCGGAGAGGTCTGCCGCCTGCGCGTGGACATTCCGGTCTCCTGCCGGACGGTGAAGGCCGAGGCCGTTTTTCTGCTGGACGATGAAAAAACGCAGAGCTTCCGCGCTCCGCTGCAAAAAACGGAAGAAAACGCACTGTATGAAGCGTGGAGCGGAGAATTTACCCTTCAGCCGGGGCTGTACTTCTACTATTTCCATATCACCACGCAGAACGAGTCCTTCCGGCTTTTGAAACAGGGAAACGACACCAACATAGAAGAGGGCGGCCTCTGGCAGGTCAGCTGCGTAGAAGAAAAATACCCCGTGCCGGAGTACGCGAAGGGCGCGGTCATGTACCAGATCTTCCCCGACCGGTTCTATCAGAGCGGCACGTGCGACTGCAAGGAAAAGCTTCAGCCCTACTGGGTGCACGAGGACAAGTCGGACACGCCTGTTTTTAAGCCCGACGCGAACGGAAAGGTCTGGAACAACGACTTTTACGGCGGGAACTTAAGAGGCATCCGAGAAAAGCTTTCCTATTTGCAGGCGCTCGGTGTGGAGCTTTTGTATCTGAACCCGATCTTCTTCGCTTTCTCCACGCACCGGTACGACACCTGCGACTATGGCCGCATCGACCCGATGCTGGGCACGGAGGAGGATTTCAAAGCACTGTGTCACGAGGCCCACGAGCGGGGCATGAAGGTGATTCTGGACGGCGTGTTTTCCCACGTCGGAAGCCGCAGCCGCTATTTTCAGGACGCAATCTCCAATCCCGACTCCCCGTATCGCAGCTGGTTCGATTTCAAGCACTATCCGGATGCTTACACCAGCTGGTGGGGCATCACGGATCTTCCGTGCGTGAAAAAGGACAACGAGGATTTTCTGCGGTACATCATCGACGACGAGGATTCCATCGCCGTGCACTGGCTTCGCGCGGGAGCCGACGGCTGGCGGCTGGACGTGGTCGACGAGCTGCCGGACAGCTTTGTGCTGCGCCTGCGAGAGCGCATCCGGAAGGAAAAGCCCGACGCGCTTCTCATCGGCGAGGTCTGGGAGGACGCGTCCAATAAAATTGCCTACGGCGTGCGGCGGAAATACTTCACGAGCCGTGAACTGGACTCCGTCATGAATTACCCGTGGCAGAAGGAAATTCTCCGCTATGTGCGCGGGGAAGCGGACGGCGCTGCGCTGGCAGAGCGCATCATGGCGCTGGCGGAAAATTATCCGGCGGACGTTCTTTCCTGCGTGATGAACATTTTATCGACGCACGACACGCCGCGGGCCATCAACGCGCTTCTGGACCCGAAGGACGGTGACCGCGAGGAGCTTGCCAAGCGGCATTTTTCGCCGGAAGACCTCGCGCGGGGCAAATCGCTTTTGCGCATGGCGGCCTTTTTGCAGTTCACGCTCCCCGGCATCGCCTGCATCTACTATGGAGACGAGGCCGGTATGACGGGCTACCGCGACCCCTTCAACCGGCGCTATTTCCCGTGGGGCAGCGAAGATGGAAGCCTGCAATTGTTTTATAAAGCGCTCGCGCAGCTCAAAAAGACGCTTCCGGCCCTGCGCCGCGGCGATGTGACCGTGGTGGAAGCGGGCGGCGGACGGCTGTTGTTCCTGCGCCGGTTTGAAGCGCAGACGCTCTGCGTGTGCTGCAACAAATCGAGTGCGCCGTGGGAGCTGCATTTAAGCGGCGAGGTGCTGCTGGGCTGCAATCTGTCGTATTACCCCGGCAAGCTCACCCTCGGCCCCGACGGCTGCTGCCTTGTAACACGATAGAACTGCCCAAAAAGCTGACGCTTTTCGGGCAAAAGGCTGCGCCTCGACTACGCGCATAATTTTGCCCCGATGGGGCAAAATTCCACACTTGCGAGGCGAGAAGTATGTTTCCGGTCGGCGGAGCCGCCGGATAACATGAATTTAGAATTTATTTCGCGTCTGCGGACGCGAAACTCTGCGAGGCTTTTTGACAAGGCGGAGAAGAAAGAGAGGAACGCATGAAAGGAACGACAAAACGGCTGTTGGCCGCGATGCTTTTGGTCATGCTGCTGGTGCTGTGCGCGTGCGCGGCGGCGACTTCACAAGCGCCCAAGCAGGCGCAGGAGACTGCTGCACCGGCCATCGAGACCGCGCAGGAAGCCCCCGCACCCGAACAGACGGAAACCGCCCCGGAAAAAGCGCAGCCCGCACCCGCCGAGACGGAACAGACCGAAACGCAGACGCCGGAAGAGCGTCCTCCCATGGACGAGCAGCCGGTGTCTATAGAGGCTCCGGAAGCCGCTGGCCCCACGACCTGCACCGTCAGCATCAGCTGCGTAACGCTTCTTGACCACATGAGCGATCTGGACGCGGAAAAGGCCGAGCTCGTGCCGCAGGACGGCTGGATCCTCGCGCCCGTGACGGTCGAATTTACCGAGGGCCAGAGCGCGTTTGAGGTGCTTCTGAACACCGTGAAGGCAAACGCCATCCACATGGAGTATCAGGCTACGGCGCTTTACGATACGGCCTACATTGAAGGCATCGGCGGCATCTACGAGTTTGACTGCGGGGCGCTGTCCGGCTGGATGTACCGCGTGAACGGCTGGTTCCCGAACTACGGCTCGAGCCGCTATGGCGTGCAGGCCGGGGATACCATCGAGTGGGTCTATTCCTGCGACATGGGCGCAGACGTCGGCGCAAGCGGCGTCACGCAGGGCTACGAATAAGGATAACGCACGGGGGCAGGAACGCTTCCGTGCGTTTTTCAATGTGGCATTTCGGCTGCGGCTCTGTTAAAATGGACTTGGAAGAGACGAAAAAACGGAAAACGGGAGGAAGGCCGCATGACGCGCAGAAAGAAAAAATGGGCGATCTTCGGCGCGGCGCTGCTGCTTTTTACGGCTTTTGCGCTTATTTACACGCGCCCGCAGACGATCGAACAGCGATATCCGTTTCTCGACCTGACGCAGCAGTGCACGCAGATCTGGGGCTATTACGACACGTACGAAGGGTCTGGCGAATCGGATCAGAAAGAGTTTTCTGTCGGACCGGATGACGTGCGCTTTGAAGAACTCCTTCGGCTTGTTCGGGAGACAAAGTTTCGGACGAAGCTGACCAACCTGATCCCAATGTATGGCATGCAATACCATACGAAGCGCGAGGGCGATTTCCAATGGACGGTATGGCTTCAGCTGGAGAACGTCGTTTTCCCGAATGGCGACACGGGGACGGGCGATATGCTCCGGTTCGACAATTTCTTTGGCGATGTGGAGGTACTTTTCGACACGGAAAACCGGCGATGCACGATCAAAAATCAGGACGCCTGGCTGAAGGCTGTGCTGGACTGCGTGACGCAGACGCCGTAGTTTTGCGGGGACTGGCTATTTTTCGCGAAATGTGGTATACTGAGACCGGCGAAGCACGCCGGAAAGGAGGACGCCCGGATGGCAGTTACGCTCAACCCGGACAAGGAGATCGTCCGATCAGTCAAGGAAGGACTCAAGCGCACAGGCGGCTACTGCCCGTGCAGACTCGAGCGGACCGAAGACAACAAGTGCATGTGCAAGGAATTCCGCGAACAGATCGCGGACCCCGATTTCGAGGGCTTCTGCCACTGCATGCTGTACTATAAATCACGCCGGAAGGAGAACGAATGATGGCGGAAATCATTGTAACAGAAGAAAATTTTGACAAAGAGGTGCTGCTTTCCAAGGAGCCTGTGCTCGTGGATTTCTGGGCCACCTGGTGCGGCCCGTGCAAGATGCTCTCTCCCATTATCGCTGAAATCGCCGAGGAAAAGCAGGGCAGCGTCAAGGTCTGCAAAGTCAACGTCGACGACGCACGCCAGCTTGCCATCGATTACGGCGTCAGCAGCATCCCGACCGTGATGGTCTTCCAGAACGGCGAGATCAAGGCCACGTCCGTCGGCTACCGCCCGAAGGAAGAACTCGAGGCCCTTTTGCAGTAAAAACCACCCGCCTGCAGGATTTGTCTGCCTGTGGGCGGGCCTTTTTTTGACACTTGACATATGATACTATATGCAGTATCATAAACATAGAAAGCGAGGCGTGGGAATGGAGATACGATTAAAGAAGCAGCCGCAGAAATATCTGGCCAGTGTTGACGAGAAGACCCGGAAAAAGCTCTATAAAGCGCTCGACCAGCTTTCCAGACTTGAAGGAAATATCGTCCGCCTGGGCGGATACAAGTCGAGATACCGATACAAAATAGACCACTACCGCATTGTTTTTGACTGGGTGCAGAGCGAAATCGTCATCGTCGTTGTGGAGATCAATACCCGCACCAACGTGAAGTATTAAGGAGGAATTCCTATGAAAAAGAATCTGACTGCCGCGGAAGTCGAAAAGCGCTTTGCGGCGATCAACGCCAGAGAGCCGGAGAATCTGAGCGCGGAAGAGGCAGCGTCTCTTGCCGCAGCCGAAGCAATGGACGACGGCACAAGCGTCAGTCTGGAGACGCTGAAGCGGGAGCTCGACGGCTACAGCGGACGGCTTGTCATCCGCATTCCCAGAAGTCTTCATAAGCTTCTGAAGGAAGAGGCGGAAATTGAAGGCGTCAGTCTGAACCAGTATATGATCTATAAGCTTTCGCACTGATACGAAAAGAGCCGCCCGCGGGCGGCTCTTTTTTACGCTTCCACGTTTGCTTCCGGATACCGGATGAGATCGAACAGCTTTCCGTTTTCGCCAAAATCGCGCGTTCCGGCGAGCTCCATGCCGAGGTGCTGGTATTTTTCGAGCTTTGAGACGGCATCGGTCTCCAGAATGACCGGCACTTGCAGACGATCCGATTCCTGATAGGCAAGCGCCATCAGCTTTCGCATGAAGCCCCGGTGCTGGAATGCTTCGCGCACGCAGACCATGCCGACAAAGATGTAGGGCTTTCTTTCCTTGCCCATCCGGTCGCGAAGACCGGGCCCGCCGCCCTTTGCGGCATTTGCAAACCGGACGAGCTCTCCAAAGCGCATCGACTGGAAAACGCCCTTCAGAAGCGGCCCCATTGTCTGAAGGCCGATTTTTTCGCCCGGCAGCTTGTAGGCGATGAAGCCCTCATAGTTTTCGCTCGTCGTGTGCAGAAAGCCGCCGCGCAGCATGCCCCGCGCATAGCCGCGGATATAGAGGTCCGCCGCGTCGGGGCCGGAGAAAACGGAGACGAGGCCGGATTCCTCCCCGTAATCGTAATAGCCGAACGCGTGGCCGATGTCTTCGATATAGCGCTCGTCAAGCGTGTGAAGCAGCATAAAAATTCTCCTGTTCTCGTTTTTGCAGCACCGCGACCGCGCATGGGATCACGCCCTCGCACAAGGTGATATCCAGACCCGGATATCCGGCGTCTTCAAAAAACTGCCGGTAGGTGTCCGGGGTAAACTCGCGCTTGAAGTTCGCGCCCGCTTTGCCGATGGCGCCGGAAACGCGGTTGGTTTTTCCGGTTTTCGTCCGGTTCATATAGGTTGGAAGGAGGATGACGCCGCCGGGCTTTGTCACGCGCGAAAGCTCCCGCAGGGCAAGCTGCGGATCATCCAGCAGGTGAATGACATTCGCCGCGACGACCGCGTCAAACTGCGCAGTTTCATAGGGAAGGCGCAGAATATCCGCCTGTTCGAAGCGAACATTCGGCAAAAGTGCGTATTTTTTCCTCGCGCGTTTGAGCATTTCCGCGGAAAAATCCGTCGCGATCACATATTCACACCGCCCGGCAATCACGCCTGTAAGAAGGCCCGTCCCGCACGCGCATTCCAGTGCGCTCCCGCCGGAAGGCAGAAGCTTCGCGATCACCGTGCGCAGCTTTTTGTGTGTCCGCCGGTTCACAACGTCTGCAAAAATATCATAGACCCCCGCGACCTGATCCCAGAACATGGCCGTCACCTCGTTTCTCGTTTTGTGCCGGATGGAAAATAAGTTTAATATCTCTAACCACCGGCGCTTTCATAGTAACACGCAAAGCTGCCGATTGCAAGCCCAAAAACGGCGGAAAATCGACCGGCGGAAACCGCCGATAGGCAAATTTTACTGGAAAGGTGATTGACCTTTCCGGCATTTGTTGTATAATAGAACCATACGAAGCGCCGTTTTTTGCGGCGTGCCGGAATGAATATTGACGCCGGAAAACAGTAGCCGCGGTTTTGCAGCAGGTGTTCTGCAAGATCGTCGGCGCAAATGGAATGAAACTACTCTACCCGGAGCTGTGCGCATGAGGCGCGTGTCGAGGCGAAGGTTCGCTGGGCCGAAAGGCCGTCATTGTGGGAAGACCATGAGAAGACAGATACGCGGCGCGAACGGATTTTTCCGTTCAGATTGCAAGTCAGAAGACGCTGCTGTTTTTGTTTCCCGTTTTCGCGGGAGGCGTTTTGTCATACCTTTGGACGGGCCTATCCGAAGGTGCGCTGTGTGAACACCGATTTCCCATTTGGGGAATTGGTGCTTTTCTTTTTCAGCAAAAAACAACAAAAGGGAGGTACGCGCCTGCGCTCGTTCAGAGCCGTGCACACCATCCGTTTGCATTGTGTGCGCCCGAACAGGCGCACTTTTTCTTTTTCGGGCCGGGCGCAGAAGAACCGGCAAAGCAGAAAAACAAGGGGGAAGCCCGTATTTTGCGGGTGATGAAATATGAAAAAGCTGTTTGAAAAGGCGCCGTGGCTGCAATCGGTTTGCAGCGGCGTGCTGGTGTGTGCGCTGCTCTTAAGCATCTGCCTGCCGCTGCTGGGCATGCGTGCGGCCGAGCCCGAAAACCCGATTCTGACGGCCGAGGCGCAGGAGATCACCGTCTTACAGGCCGGGCAGGGAAGAGGCTCGTCCGGAAGCAGCGGGCTGGAGCATCCGAACGCGGAGGGTGCTGGCGGCCAAAATACCGATGAAAGAAAGCAGGGCGAACAGGCGCAGACCGATCCCGAGGAAACCGAGGATCCGAGCCAGCAGGGAAGCGATACCCAGCCCGAGCCGCAGCCTGAAGGCAAGCCCCAGCAGGAGGTTCTCGCGGAGGCGTCCATCGGCACGAACACCGACTCCAATCAGGGAGATGAAGGCGAGGAGACCGGCGAGACCGGCGAAGAGGAAGAAGTGCTTCCGGCTCCGGAATTAGACCTCGGCGCGGTGCTCACGTGGTACAAATACGGCTCGCAGGCAAGCTCGATGGTCTGTGCGCCAGAAGAGTCGGTCGGCAAGCGCGTTTTGCTTGCGCAGCTCGATAACGGCAAGCTTCGCTATGACGTCACGCTCTCGGGTCTCGACGCGGAGGACGCGGACATCACCGGCGTGCAGCTGGCTGAAGGCAACGGCCGGGCACAGGACGCGGACACGCGCGGCGCGATCGAAATG
>CAKUJL010000043.1 GCA_934661715.1 uncultured Oscillospiraceae bacterium
TCCTCGTACAAAACGACCTCGGGCTTGATGAGCCCGCCGCAGGTGCAGTGCGGCACGCCCGCACAATCGCGGATAAACTCCGGGCCATACTTTTTGCCGCAGCGCTGGCAGCGGTTGCGGTAAACCGAGCCGTGGAGCTCATAGACGCGCTGACTTCCGGCCTTCTGGTGCAGACCGTCAATGTTCTGCGTGACGATGGCCTTTAATTTGCCCGCCTGCTCGAGTTTGAAAAGCGCGAGGTGCGCCGCGTTGGGCTTTGCCTCCAGAGGGAGCATTTTTTCGCGGTAAAAGCGGTAAAATTCCTCGGTGTGGCTGTAGAAAAAGCTGTGGGACAAGATCGTCTCGGGCGGGTAGTCAAACTTCTGGTGATACAGGCCGTCGACGCTGCGAAAATCCGGAATGCCGGATTCGGTCGATACGCCCGCGCCGCCGAAAAAGACGATGTTCTCACTTTCGGTAATCCAGGTTTTTAGGGTCTCGATTGCGGAAGTCCTCATTTTCTGCCTCCAATTCTGCGATAAACTTGCGTTCTGCGCGTGTTTTGTAGGGAAAGCGCAGCTTTCGGAACATGTCAGGCCGGCGCTGCATCGTGCGCAGGATCGACTGCTTTTTGCGCCAGCGGTCGACCTTTTCGTGGTTGCCGGACAAGAGCACCTCGGGCACGGAAAGCCCGTGCCAGCTCTCGGGGCGGGAATACTGCGGGTACTCGAGAAGCCCGTCCCAGTGGCTCTCGTCCGTAAAGCAGACCTCGTCTCCCAGAACGCCGGGAACGAGACGGCAGACCGCGTCGGTGATCATCATCGCCGGAAGCTCGCCGCCCGTCAGAACGAAATCGCCGAGGGAAATTTCCTCGTCCACGCACTCGTCGATGAAGCGCTGGTCGATGCCCTCATAGTGCCCGCACACGAGCACGATGTTTTCAAAGTCGCGCTGGAGCTGCTTTGCCTTTTCCTGCTGAAAGGTTTGCCCGCAGGCGGACAAAAAGATCGTATGCACCGGCGCACCCACATCGTCACAGACTGCGCACCAGCAGCGGTACAGGGGGTCGCACTGCAAAATTGCGCCGCGGCCGCCGCCGTAGGGGTAGTCGTCAACCTGATTCTGCCGGTTTGCGGTGTAGTCGCGGATCTGGTGGGCGTGAATTTCGATGAGGCCCTTTTTCTGCGCCCGGCCCAGAATGCTCGACTGCATCACTCCGTCAACGGCCTCGGGAAACAGCGTCAGAATATCAAAGCGCATCGGTCTGCATCCCCTCAATGATGTGTACGCGGACAAAGCCCTCGTCGATGTTGCGCTCCAGAACGAATTCCGGCACGGCGGGGATCATGTATTCGTGCTCACCCTTGACGTAGAACACGTCGTTTGCGCCCGTGGAAATGACCTCCCTGAGCTTGCCGATCTCCGAGCCGTTCTCTGTGAGAACGGGAAGCCCCAGCAGGTCCTGAATAAAGACCGCGCCGTCTTCTAATTCAATATCGTCCCGCGCGATAAAAACGACCTGATCGCGCAGCTTCGCGGCCTGCTCGACGGTGTCGACGCCTTCTAATTTCATGAGCACGCACGTTTTCTGCACGCGGGCATCTTCCACCGCGTATTCTTTTTTGCCGAGGAACACCCGGTCAAATTCCAGCAGAAACTCCGGCGAATCTGCCCACGGGAGAATTTTCACGTCTCCGTGCAGGCCGTGCGTCGAGACGATTTTTCCGGTCTCCAAAAACTCTTTTTTCATCGCGCTTCCTCCGCGTACACCAAAACTGCGCCGATATGGCGCTATTATTCTAATATAGTATACCGCGAAACCGCGCAGCAGACAAGCCCAAAAGCAAAAAAGCGCGGCCCTCGGGTGAGAGCCGCACATGCGAGAACGGATTGTAGGGGCGGACGACTCTGTCCGCCCATCGGGCATTTGTCAGATCAAAAGCATCCGGTCGTTATCGAGCGCCTTGCCGGAAACCTCGCGGAACCGCGCCAGCAGATCGGAAACCGTGAGCGCGTCGCGCTCTTTACCTTCGACGTCGAGTAAAATTTTTCCCGCGTTCATCATGATCGTCCGGTTGCCGAGCTGCAAGGCGGAGGCCATGTTGTGGGTGATCATGAGGCAGGTAAGCTTGTTTTCTTCGACGATTTTTGTCGTGAGGGTAAGAACCTTTTCCGCCGTGCCGGGGTCGAGCGCCGCGGTGTGCTCATCTAAAAGCAGCAGCTTCGGCGGATTATAGGTCGCCATCATGAGTGTCAGCGCCTGCCGCTGGCCGCCGGAAAGAAGCCCCACGGGCTGGCTCATGCGGTCTTCCAGTCCCATGCCGAGAAGGGAAATGCGGTCGCGCAGCTGCTGCTTTTCCTGCCTGGTGAGCCGGTGCAGCCAGCCGCCCTTTCCCGCGGCGAGAGCCAGATTTTCTTCGATCGTCATGCCGGGGGCGCTGCCGCGCATCGGGTCCTGAAAAAGTCTTCCGATCTGCTTCGAGCGGATGTGCTCCGGCGTGAGGGTGATGTCTTCGCCGTCCAGCAGAATATCGCCGGTGTCGGTCACGAAGCTTCCGGCGATCGCGCCGAAGAGCGTCGATTTTCCCGCGCCGTTTGCGCCGATGATGGAGATAAAATCGCCGGGCTTCACATGGAGCGACACGTTGTCAAGCGCGAGCTTGGCGTCCTCCGTGCCGGGATTGAAGGTTTTGGAGACGTTTGTAAGCTTCAGCATCGTTACGCCCTCCTTCCGGCCCTGTGCGCCGCGCGGCGGCGCAGCATCGGCAGCTGCTCTTTGAAATACGGAATCGAGATGGCTGCAACGACGACGACGGCCGAGACAAATTTCAGCATGAACGCCGGCATGTCAAAGCGCAGCGCGATCGTGTAGACAAGGCGGAACAGAAACGCGCCCAGCACCATGCTGAAAATGCGAAGCGGAAGCTTTCTGCGCCCCAAAAATACGTGGCCGATGAGAAGAGAGGCAAGCGCAATGGTCACCATGCCGGAGCCGATGTCGATATTTACGGACTTCTGCGACTGGGCAAGCAGGCACCCCGAAAGCGCCGTGAACGCGTTTGCCACGCACAGGCCGACGATGGTCGTAAAGGCGGGGTTGATGGAGGAAGAGCGCACCATGTCGGGATTGTTGCCGGTTGCCCGGATGGCAAGACCGAGCCGGGTCTTTAAGAATACGCCGAGGAACAGGGAAACGAGCACGACGGCGATGAGCGCCACGACGAGCTTATATTCGCCCGACAGCGGCGAGTCTGCAAGCATATCCTTCATGTCGGAAAAAACGCTCTGGGTCTTATTCATGTTGAGAACCGACGAGCCGCCCATCACGGCGATGTTCACCGAGTAGAGCGCGGTGTTGACGATGATGCCCGCAAGCAGCGAGTTGACGCCCATTTTCGTCTGCAAAACGGCGGTCACAAAACCGGAGAGCATCCCGGCCAGCATTGCCGCCGGAATCGAAAGATACGGATGGCCCGCGATGGCGACCGCCGCGCCGACCGTTGCGCCGAGGGTAAAGCAGCCGTCGGTCGAAAGATCGCACACGCCGAGCATCGAATAGCTCAGAAACAGCGCCAGCACCGTCAGAGAGCTGATGAGTCCCAGCTCCAGCGCCGTCTGCACGAGCCCAAGAATTGAATCCAGCGACATAGGGTTCCTCCAAAAAATAGATTTACAAGGGCAAGCTGCGATGAAACCCACCGCAGCCTGCCGGAATGATTTACTGCACCTCGTCAAACGACTCTGCCGTGACGATGGGCTGCACCTTCGTGCAGTGCGGGGCGAATTCTTCGGCGATGGTGTCATAATCCAGACCGAGCGCCTGGCACACGTCGGTGTTGATCGTGGCCGTGCCGTTGTCAAAGGTTTTGACGGGGGTAGAAGCGGGGTCTGCGCCACCCAGCAGAATGTCTGCGATCATGTTCGCGGTCTCGACGCCGAGGTTTGCGTAGTCAACGCCGTAGCCGAGGAACGCGCCGTTCAGTGCGAAGGAGTCCGCGCCCGTGTAGTGGGGGATACCGGCGTCCATGAAGGTCTCGTAAATGGTGAGCTCGGACTTCATGACGGTGTTGTCGGTCGGGGTGAAGACAGCCTCCACGCCGTCGGCGACCAGAGCCTGTGCGGCAAGGGCGATTTCATCGACGCTCGTGCCGGTGCGTTCAACGACTTCTGCGCCGCGCTTCTCTAAATAGGCCTTCGCGCTTGCGATGGCGCTCGTGGCGGAATCCTGACCGAGGTCATAGAGAAGGCCGACCTTCTTGAGGTTCACATTCTGCGCGTACATGAGGTCGAGCACAGCCGCGGTGTCCAGATAATCGGACGTGCCGGTGAGGTTGCTGCCCGGTGCTTCCAGAGAATCGACAAGGCCGACGGAAACGGGGTCGGAAACGGCGGCGAAGATGACGGGCGTGCCGGACTCTTCGGTCGCGGCCTGCATAGCCATGGCAACGGGCGTTGCGACGGCGACGAGAAGATCTGCGTTGTCGGCCTGGAAGTTCGAAATGATCTGGGACATCAGGTTCGAGTCCGCGTTGCAGTTGTCGTATTCGATGTTGAACGTGACGCCTTTTTCTGCGCCGATGGCGGCCAGCTGCGTCTGGATGTTCTCAACGATCTGGTTGAGGGAAGCGTCGTCAACATAGTTGCAGATGCCGATGGTGTAGGACGCGGCGTCCGTTTCTTCGGAGGAAGCGGTCTCGTCAGAAGAGGCGTTGGCGGCGGGCTCGGAAGAAGCAGCTTCGGACGAAGCGGTCTCGGTCTTTGCGCCGCACGCGGTAAGCAGGGAAACGGTCATCAAAACAGCAAGCAATAAAGCCAGAATCTTTTTCATGATATATACCAACCTTTCAAAATCAATCGTTATGTGGGAGAACCTTCGGAAATGAAAATATCTTTGATTTCGCGGCGCAAGCGCCATCGTCTGGTATACAGCTTCATATTCAATCCTCCTTGGGAAAAACAAAAACTCCTGTCCCGGCAAATACACTTTGCTGGGACAGGAGATCAATCCTGCGGTGCCACCCGGCTTGACGCAAATACTGCGCCCACTCATGCGTACCGATATACGCCGGCGTTTGATCACGAAGCGCCGCTCCGTCGCACATACTAGGGAAAATTCCTTTTCTGATTGCCCTCAGAAGTCCATTCCACTCCAGCGCTTTCACCGCGATTCCACCATCCGCGGCTCTCTTGAGAAACCTGACTGAACTGTACTCACTCTTCTTCAACGGTTTTCTGTATTATAGCGCTGAAGACCCTACCTGTCAAGAGGCAGCGCAAAAAATTTTTATCGGATCTGGCCGTTTCCGCGGATGATGTATTTGTACGTGGCAAGCTCGTCGAGTCCCATCGGCCCTCTGGCGTGGAGCTTCTGCGTGGAGATGCCCATCTCGCAGCCGAGGCCGAATTCCCCGCCGTCGGTAAAGCGCGTGGAGGCGTTGACGTAGACGGCGGCGGAGTCGATATCGTCGAGGAAGCGTTCGGCGGCGGCATCACACTCTGTCACGATGGCGTCGGAGTGGTGCGTCGAGTGCGCCTGAATGTGGCTGATCGCTTCATCGAGCGACGAGACCACCTTGACGGCCAGAATGTAGTCCAGAAATTCCGTGTCAAAGTCGCGCGGGCCTGCGGGCGTGCCGGGGATGATAGAACGCGCCTTTTCGTCCAGCCGCAGCTCCACGGGGACGAGCCCTGCCTGCTCCCGGCCATCGACAAGCGCGTTTTTGAGCATCGGAAGGAACGTGGGCGCAGCGGCTTCGTGCACCAGACAGACCTCTTCGGCGTTGCAGACGGAAGGGCGGCTCGTCTTGGCGTTGACGATGATCGAGAGCGCTTTCTCCAAGTCCGCGTCCTTGTCCACATACACGTGGCAGATGCCGGTGCCGGTTTCGATGCAGGGAACGGTCGCGTGCTCGACGCAGGCCCGGATAAGCCCCGCGCCGCCTCTGGGGATGAGCAGGTCGACAAGGCCGGAAGCTTCCATGATCTCCGCCGCACTGTGCCGGGACGTGTCTTCTACGATGTTCACGATGTCGGGATCAAAGCCCGCGCCTTCGATGCCCGCCTTCAGCGCGTCCACAATGGCTTTGGCAGAGCGGTAGGCTTCTTTTCCGGGGCGGAGCATACACACGTTTCCGCTCTTGAGGCAGAGCGCGGCTGCGTCAGAGGTGACGTTCGGGCGGCTTTCATAGATGATCGCGACCAGCCCCAGCGGCACCTGCTTTTTATAAATTTTGAGCCCGTTGGGCCGGGCAATTTCGGCGAGGATTCTTCCCGTGTGGTCGGGAAGGGCGGCCGCATCCCGGATGCCCTTTGCCATCGACTCTAGGCGCTCGGCGCTTAAGGCGAGACGGTCGAGCATCACGTCGGAAATTTGCCCTCTGGCCTGCTCTACGTCCATCGCGTTTTCGAGCAGAATCGTCTCCGCGTTCTGCAAAAGGCTCTCGGCCATGGAAAAAAGCAGCCGGTTTTTCTCCTCCGCCTTTGCGCTTCGAACAGACGGCCACGCCGCCTTCGTTTTCTGTAAAATTTCGCGTGTGGTCATGCCTTTGCCTCCTGTCTTAAAAACCGTGTGCCGACGCTCTTTCCGTCCACAATATCGTACAGTACCTCGGGCCGGCTTCCGTTCGCGATGAGCATTTCACAGCCCGCTTCCGTCGCGATTTTCGCCGCACGAAGCTTCGTGACCATGCCGCCCGTGCCAAGACTCGAGCCCTCGCCGCCAGCCAAAGCGTAAATGCGCTCGTCGAGCTTCTCGACAACTGAAATGAGCTTCGCGTCCGGGTTTTTGTGCGGGTCCGCATCATAAAGCCCGTCAATGTCTGAAAGCAGCACGAGAAGATCGGCGCCGATGGTAGACGCGACGCTGGCAGATAACGTGTCATTGTCGCCGATGACGATTTCATCTGTCGAGACGGTGTCGTTTTCGTTGATGACAGGAAGCGCCCCGAGCTCCAATAGACGCGCCAGCGTGTTGTGGAAATTGCTTTTCCGGCTCCCGGCCTCCTGTAAATCGGGCGCGGTGATGAGAATCTGCGCCACGACGTGGTTATACTCGGTGAAATATTTGTCGTAGGTGTACATGAGCTCGCACTGTCCCACGGCGGCAGCGGCCTGCTTGGTCGGCATATCGGCGGGCTTCGCGGCAAGACTCAGCTTTCCCACGCCCATGCCGATGGCGCCGGAGGAGACGAGAATGATCTCGTGTCCCGCGTTTTTGAGGTCGCTCAATACCTTGCACAGCCGCTCCATGCGCTGGATGTTGAGACGGCCTGTTTTGTGGGCGAGGGTAGACGTGCCCACCTTGACGACAATTCGCATTGTGTTCGCTCCTTCTTCCCGCCGGTGCGGGAAAAGTTTTTTGCTATTATACACCGGCGCGGTCTGTTTTGCATCCGTTTTCCGTTAAAATTTTGTGCAAAAACCCGGAGGAAAAATCCCCCGGGTTTGACGGAACGTTACAGATTGTGAACGCGCAGGGCGCGGATGGCGTTGAGAACTGCCAGCACCATCACGCCGACGTCTGCAAAGATCGCCGCCCACATATCCGCCGCGCCGATGGCCACGAGCGCGAGGCAGGCAAACTTCACAACGAGCGCAAAGACAATGTTCTGATAGACAATGCCGATGCACTTGCGGGAAATTTTGATGGCCTTTGCGATCTGCAGCGGCTCGTCGTCCATGAGGACAATGTCGGCAGCTTCAATGGCGGCGTCAGACCCCATCGCGCCCATGGCGATGCCGATGTCGGCCCGCGAGAGAACCGGCGCGTCGTTGATGCCGTCGCCCACGAAGGCGAGCTTTGCCTTGCCGGACTGCTGGGAAAGAAGCGATTCTACCTTCGAGACCTTGTCGGCGGGCAGAAGATCGGCGTACACCTCGTCCACGCCAAGCTCTTTGGCAACGGAATCTGCGACCTTTTTCGCGTCGCCCGTCAGCATGACGGTTTTCGTCACGCCCGCGCGGTGGAGCTGTTCGATCGCCTTTTTGGAGTTGGGCTTGACGACGTCAGAGATGACGATGTGGCCCGCGTATTCGCCGTTTACCGCCATGTGGATGATCGTGCCGACGCTGTGGCAGTCAATGAAGTCGATGCCCAGCTGCTCCATGAGCTTGTGGTTGCCCGCGGCGACCGGAACGCCGTCGACCTTCGCGAGAATGCCCCGGCCGCTGACCTCTTCAATATCCGTGACGCGGCTGCGGTCGATCGCTTTTCCGTAAGCGGTTTGCAGGCTCTTGCTGATGGGGTGAGACGACGCGCACTCGGCAAGCGCCGCGTACTCCAAAAGCTTTTCCTCTTCCAGCGGGCTGTGGTGCACGCCGCTGACCTCGAAGACGCCTTTGGTTAACGTGCCGGTCTTGTCGAAAACAACGGTCTTGACCTGCGAGAGGGTTTCAAGGTAATTCGAGCCCTTGATCAGCACGCCCTCCTTGCTGGCTCCGCCGATGCCCGCGAAGAAGCTCAAGGGGATACTCACAACGAGCGCACACGGGCAGCTGGTAACCAGGAACGTGAGCGCACGGTAGATCCACTGCTCCCACTCGGCACTATTGCCCATCAAGAGCCGCACGACTGGGGGAAGAACGGCCAAGGCCAGTGCGCTGTAGCAGACGGCGGGGGTGTAGATACGCGCGAACTTCGCGATGAAGTCCTCGGAACGCGACTTTCTGGAGCTGGAATTTTCAACGAGCTCGAGAATTTTCGAGACCGTGGACTCGCCGAATTCCTTCGTCGTGCGCACCTTCAAAACGCCCGTCATGTTGATGCAGCCGCTGATGATCTCGTCGCCGGTCTTCGCGTCGCGGGGAAGACTCTCGCCGGTCAGAGCGCTGGTGTTGAGCGTGGATGCGCCGTCGATGATCACGCCGTCGAGCGGGACCTTTTCGCCGGGCTGGACGACGATGACGGAGCCGACGGACACCTCGTCCGGGTCGACCTTCTCAAGCTTCCCGTCGACCTCGATATTCGCGTAGTCCGGGCGAATATCCATGAGGGCGGAGATGTTCTTGCGGCTCTTGCCGACGGCGTAGCTCTGGAACAGCTCGCCGACCT
>CAKUJL010000044.1 GCA_934661715.1 uncultured Oscillospiraceae bacterium
TTTCTGAATCGACTCCGGCGGATTTTCAACAGATTCTAACTGGTCAATGATTCTGCGCATTGCTGCTCTTGCAGCTTTGGTCACATCTTTATAGGCAATATCTTTCTGAACATAGATTATTGTGCGATAATAGGACTAAATCAGAAAGACCTTGAAAATCAAGGCATTCTGGTAAACGTCAAACCACCCCGCGCATGGACAGGCATGAGACAATAGTACCATGCTGACAGCCGGAGGCGAGCGGAGATGAGAGCGAATCTTTATCCAAAGCTGGCGTGGGACGGCATCCGGAAGAACAAACGCTTCTATCTTCCGTATCTTCTGACGTGCATCGGCATGGTGATGATGTGCTACATTCTGCGGTATCTCGCCTCCATGCCGAGCTTAAACGATATGCCGGGCGGCAGCACGATGACGATGATCCTCGAGCTCGGCTTTCTGGTCGTCACGCTCTTTGCCGTGATTTTTCTGTTTTACACGAATTCGTTTCTGATGCGAAGACGGCAGAAGGAATTTGGCTTATATAATATGTTGGGCATGGGGAAAAAACATCTGGGGATGCTTCTTCTCTGGGAGACCGGCATTCTTTTTGTCCTGTCCATGGCCGGGGGACTTTTCCTCGGCATCCTGCTTTCCAAGCTGGCGGAGCTTTCGATGCTCATGCTGATGGGCGGGAAAGCAGGCTATACCCTGCGGCTCGACACGAAGGCGGCGTGCGATACGTGCGCCATGTTCCTTCCGATCTTCCTTCTGATTTTCGCGAAGGGACTGGTCCAGATCTGGCGCTCGAGCGCGGTCAGCCTCTGTAAAAGCGAGACGGTCGGAGAAAAGCCGCCGAGAGCAAATTATGCGCTGGGGCTTGCCGGTGTCCTGATTCTGGCGGGCGCTTACTACATCGCGCTGTCGATCGAAAGTCCGCTGGCGGCGCTGGCGTGGTTCTTTGTGGCGGTGTGCATGGTGATCGCTTCGACGTATCTGCTGTTTATCGCCGGGTCTGTCGCGCTGTGCAGGCTGCTGCAGAAAAACAGGCGGTATTACTATCAGCCCAACCATTTCGTTTCCGTTTCTTCGATGGTCTACCGCATGAAGCGAAACGGCGCGGGGCTTGCCTCCATCTGCATCCTCAGCACGATGGTGCTGGTGACGATGATGGGCGCGGGAAGCCTATACGAGGGAAAAGAGGACAGCTTGAGGGCGCGGTATCCGCGCGATTTTGCCGTGACGGCCGACTTCCTCACAGAAGGCGCGGACTTGCAGTACAGCGAGGACAAGGCGGCGGATTTTTACGCGCAGATGGACGAGGTTTTAGATCGCTTCGGTGCGCAGGCGCAGAATGTCGAGCGCATGGAGCGCACGGGCGTGCCGGGACTTTTGAAGGACGGCGAGCTGATTTTAAGCCCCGAGGCCGTAGACAGCGCCGACGCACGGACGACGGCGTATGTGACGCAGATCGACGGTTTTTCGCTCGACACCTACAACCGCTGCATGGGAACGAGCAAAACGCTTGCGCCCGGCGAGGCGCTTGTGTGCAGCGTGCGCCGGAGGTTTGACGCGCCCGCCATCACGCTGGCAGACGGCACGGTTCTGACGGTCAAGGAGCAGCTTTCCGACATCATGGGAAGAGATCGGGCCACGGTGGGCATCACGCCCACGCTTTTTATCGTGACGGATGATATGAAAACCGTGATCGACAGCTTCAACCGGGAGCTGGGCCGGGCGCACGCGTGCCGTCTGGAGGTGAGCTTCGGCTTTGACACCGAACTTTCCGAGCCGCAGCAGCTGGAGCTTCTCGAAGCGCTTCTTGCGCGGCTGCGGGAGCTCAATGAAAGCGGAAACGTTGGCTTTTACAGCTACAGCGCCTCGTGCAGAGCCGCAGAGCGCGACGAGTTCTACGGGACGTTCGGCGGAATTTTCTTCCTCGGCATCTTCCTGTCCGCTCTTTTCCTCGCGGCGACGGTTCTGATCATCTATTATAAGCAGGTGAAGGCTACGAGGACGAGGCGCGATTTTCCATCATGCGCAAGGTCGGCATGACGGCCGGCGATATCCGCAGGAGCATCAATTCGCAGATGCTGACGGTGTTCTTCCTGCCGCTTGTCACGGCGGCCGTGCATACCGCGTTCGCGTTTCCGATGGTGCAGAAGCTGCTGGCGCTTTTCAATCTGCGCAACACGGGCCTTTCCGTGCTGGTCACAGGCACCGCGATCGTTGTATTCGGCGTGTTTTACGGCGCCGTGTATAAGGTTACGTCGAATGCGTACTGCAGCATCGTCAGCGGGAAGCAGATGGTGGGATGAGAGCCGCGCTAAGCTGCGGAAAATTTCACAGGAACAGCATCCGAAGGCTGGTATTTCCGGCCTTCAATTTTTATGAAACAATTTGAAAGGTTTCTCTTGACAAGTTACCAATCGGTCATTATACTGTGGTTACCGAACGGTTACTTCTATTTTGGAGGGTTTTATGGCGGCTGACACGAAGGAGCGGATTCTGGACGCGGCGCTGGCGCTTTTTGCGCAGAACGGCTATCCGGGCACATCGATGCGCGACATTGCCTCGACGCTCGGCATCACGAAGGCGGCGCTTTACAAGCACTACACGGGAAAGCAGGAGATCCTCGACAGCATTGTCGAGCGGATGAACCAGATGGACTATGAACGCGCGGAGGAATACGAAATGCCGGAGATGCAGCCGGACGGGTTTGCGGAGGCGTATATGAAAACGCCGGTCGAAAAGATCCGCGCCTACAGCCTCGCGCAGTTCGACCACTGGACAAAAGAGCCGTTTTCCGCGAATTTCCGGAAGCTTCTGACGCTCGAACAGTACCGAGACGAAAGACTTGCGCAGCTGCACCGCGACTATCTCGCAGGCGGGCCGCTGGAGTACATGGCGGCGATCTTCCGGAAGCTGACGGACACGGACGAGGAGGCGACGCAGCTGGCGCTGGAGTTTTACGGGCCGATGTATCTTCTTTACAGCGTCTATGACGGCGCGGTGGACAAGGACGGCGTCTGCCCGATGCTGGAGGCGCACATCGACCGGTTCATCGCGAAAATCGAGTCCGGGTACAAGCGCGTGGGAACAAAGCGGTGAGCGCTTCGTCGGAAGAGACGGCAGCTCCGGCTTGGCGGCGCGGACCGGATTGGTTTTGAAAAGAGGGTATTTATGAAAGCAATTGTTTACACCACAAACACTGGCAGCACAAAGCGCTATGCGCAGCTGCTGGGAAACGAGACGGGGCTTCCGGTCTACGCGCTTGGAGAAGCGGAGAAAACGCTTTCGCCGGGCGCGAAGATCTTTTATCTCGGCTGGATTCAGGCAGGCGCAGTGCAGGGCTATCGCGCGGCGGGACGCTATCAGATCGAGGCCGTGTGCGCCGTCGGCATGGGAAGAACGGGCACGCAGGAAGCGCTCGTGCGGCAGAAGACGGGCATTCCAGAGGAAACGCCGCTTTTCACGCTGCAAGGCAATTTCGACGTGAAAAAGCTGCGCGGCCTGTACCGGCTGATGATGGCCGTGATGGTCAAAACGGCAGGAAAGGCCCTTTCCGAAAAGGAAAACCGCACGCAAGACGAGGAGGATATGCTCGATATGATGCTCCATGGCGGCGAGCACGTGAAGCCCCAAAACCTGAGCGCCGTTCTCAGCTGGTACAAAACGCAGGAGGCACACGCATGAAGCTCTATTTTGGAAATGCCGTTACGACGGCGACGACGGTGATGATTCTGGCCCTGCTGGGCTTTATCAGTTATTCCGCGGCCAACCGGGCACAGATCGCCTTCTGGGGAAGACGGAGTCTGGCGGTGCTGGTCTTCGGCCTCGTGATCTGCTGCTTCGCCGCGGCGAGAGACGGGCTGGACAAAACCATTCAGCACGCCATCGACGGCAGCTGCGCACCGGGGCTGTTTCCGCTCGTGAGCGTGCCGACCATCGTCGGCTGCATCGGCGCATTTTTGATCCTGCTTGCTGCCATCGCAACGCCGATTGCAAAAACGCAGAAGGCGCGGGAGGTCTGGTTTTACGTCATGTCCGGCGGCGCGGTTTTGAAGATCGTGACGATGGAGATCGCGCGGATTGTTCTGCGCGGTTAAGCGCGGCTTATCAGGAAAAGGAGGAGGAGGCTATGCACCAAAAGGTCTATCCCCGCACGGGGGACACGCAGATTGTCTATCTGCAAAGTGTGATCACAAAGCCCAACATCGAGGTGGGGGACTATACCATTTACAACGACTTTGTCCATGACCCGCGGGATTTTGAGCGCAATAACGTGCTCTATCACTATCCGGTCAATGGCGACAAATTGATAATCGGCAAATTCTGCTCCATCGCCTGCGGGGCAAAATTCCTGTTTACGAGCGGGAACCACGCGATGCGGTCGCTCTCTACCTACACGTTCCCCCTTTTCTTCGAGGAATGGGGCCTTGACGCGAAGAATATTCGAAGCGCGTGGGACAACAAGGGCGACATCGTCATCGGAAACGACGTGTGGATCGGTTACGAGGCGGTCATCATGTCCGGCGTCAGGATCGGAGACGGCGCGATCATCGGCACCAGAGCCGTTGTCACAAAGGACGTCGAGCCCTACACCATCGTCGGCGGCGTTCCGGCCAAGCCCATCCGCAAGCGCTTTGACGGCGAGACGATCAAGGCCCTCGAGGCGCTTCGCTGGTGGGACTGGGAGTTTGATGAAATTCAGAAAAAGCTCCCCGCCATTCAGTCCGGCGATCTTGCGCAGTTGGTGAAGCCGCTATGAAGCCTGTCATTATGGACCCGCAGAAGACGAGCCGCGCAGAGGCGTTCAAGCTCTGGATGGACGCGCCGAACCCGATGGTGACGTTTTTCAAGACGCTCAACGTCACGCCGATTGTAAGATTGCGCCAAAAAACAGGGCTGAAATTCAACATGCTCCTGTGCTGGTGCATCGGAAAAGCGGCCAGCGAGATCAAAGAATTTTATACGCTTCCGGTCGGGCGCGAGCTCGTACAATATGACAGCCTCGCGGTCAACACCATCGTCAAAAACAAAACCGGCGAGGTCAGCTCCTGCGATGTGCCGTTTTCAAACAGCCTCGCGCAGTTCAGCGCCGACTACCTGCGTCTGACGCGGAGCGTCGCGGAAACTTGCGAAAACCACGACCTGCCGGACAGCATGGTCATCGGCACCTCCGCAATTGTGGACACCGAGATCGACGGCGCGGTGGGCATGAACAGCGGCATTTTCAATAACCCGTTTATCATCTGGGGCAAGTACCGCAAAGGGCTTTTCCGAACGACGCTGACGCTGTCTTTTCAGTTCCACCACACCCAGATGGACGGGGCCCACGCGGGCCGGTTTTTGCAGAACTTGCAGGAGACGATATTGGAAATCCAAAAATACGGACAAATTCCATAAAGGAGGTACGAAAGCGTCTTCTATCAGAAAGGCGAAGAACCATGCAAAAACGAAAAAGACATACAGGCTGGATCGCTGCGCTGTGTATCGCGGTGGTCATCGCGGCCATCGCGGGCGTCTACTGCCGCTTCGGCGGATTTGGGACGGGCGGCTGCGCGGACACGGAGGAATTTTCAAAATACGCCGTCTCCGTTTCCGAGCTGACCGTTCCCGATGAAGCGCAGATCATCGCGCTGGGCGAGGCGACGCACGGAAACAGGGAATTTCAGCAGCTGCGGCTCGATGTACTGAAGGTTCAAGCTGAGAAATACGGCGTGCGGGCCTTTGCGCTGGAGGCAGATTCCGGCGCCTGCGAGGCGATCAACCGGTACATTCACGGCGAAGCAGGCACGGCCGCGGAGGCCCTCTCCGCCACCGGCTTTGCCATCTATCGCACCGAAGAAATGGAACGCCTGATAGACTGGATGCGCGAGTACAACGCGTCCGCTGCGCAGGGAGAAGACCTTCGCTTCTACGGCTTCGACATGCAGCAGCGTGCGTACAGCTTCCAATATCTGCTCGAGGCGCTGAAAAAGGCGAACATCGACACCGCGGATTTTGAAAGAATGTGGAACAGCGAGACGAACACCTACGCAGACGGCTATAGCGCCGGACAGCGCACAGAGATCATTGCCGCAGCCCAAAGAGCAGCTGCCGCCGGACGATGCGCAGGCGATTCATTTCGCGGACATTCTGCTTCAGAATCTCGAGCTTGGGAAAACCATCGACGATCCCGGCGAACTGAACGCGCAGCGCGACCGGATGATGGCGGAAAACACGCTGTGGATCTTACAGCAGGAGCAGGCTCGCGGAAACAGCCGCATCCTGATCTCCGGGCACAACAACCATATCATGCGCTGTCAGAATGCCGGAACGCTGGTGCTCGGCAGCCTGCTTGCCAAAGAACTGGGAAGCGGCTATTATGCCATCGGGACGGATTTCTATAAATCCGTCTGCAATCTCCCGAAACCGTATACCGGCGAGCGCATCACCCACACCTTTTACTCCCACGACCCGCTGGCCAAGGCATCGAAGAAATGCGGCTTTGCTGTCAGCTATTTGGATTTTTCCAAAGTGCCGGAAGACTCGGCACTTACGCAGTATCTCGCAGGCAGCATCCCAATGGGCTCTCTGGGCGAGGCCTACAGCGTCCTGATGAACTTTGTTCCGAGAAGCTATCGCGTGCAGCGCACGCCACAGGATACCTATGATGCCATGATTTTTGTTGCGAACGCGACACCGATCGAAATCAAACCTGAAAAATAACTACTTATCAATAAGGAGAACTTTTTGAAACTTACTTCATTATCACTGGAGCGTGTGGCCTGACCGGGAGGTCTGGCTTGGGGTGTCTTCTTCCAACTGTCAACGCACCCGGACAGCGGGCCTTTTCGCGCAGGGCCGCGCCATTTTCCCTTGAAATACACAAAGTATTCCCGCGGAAAAATGGCTTGCCCAGCACGAAAATTCCTCGCTGCCGGTCACATTGCCAGTTGAAAGAACACACCCTTTACACGCCATTCCTCCCGAGAGACGGAAAACATCTTCAGGAGGATAAACAATGAACCGCGAAAACAAACGCAAAACCTTTGAAAAAGGCTACTATAAAACCCACGCCTGCCGCGAGACATTTGTCTGCAAGGTCTGCGGCCGGACGGTAATCCCCGAAAACGCGGGGTCCGATCACCGCAACCACTGCCCGAACTGCCTTTCGAGCCTGCATGTGGACATTGAGCCCGGCGACCGGGAAAGCGACTGCGGCGGCATCATGGAGCCGGTGGCCGTCTGGGTGCGAAAGGGCGGCGAGTGGGCGATCATCCACCGCTGCAAGCGCTGCGGCGCACTCTCTTCCAACCGCACGGCGGCGGATGACAACCCGATGATGCTCATGTCCATTGCCATGCGTCCGCTGGCGCAGCCGCCGTTTCCCATCGAGCGCATCGAGGAGCTGACCGAGAGCATGGGCGGCGCGGGGAGCCTTACAATTTAAGGACAGCGGCTTTCTTCGAAAAAACGCGAAAATCCCGGATTGCATCTTGCGCTCCAGGCGTTTGCGTGCTACACTAAGAGCGGCTTCGGAGGAAGCCGTTTGTCCGGCCTTGCAGTTAGAGATATCTAATTAAAGGCGGGAACAGACAGGAGGCGTTTGCGATGCGATTTAAGACGCTGGGCGAGGCGGGAAAGCCCGCGGTGCTGTTTTTCCACGCGATGGGCGTGACCGGGGAGAGCTCCGAGCCGGTGGCGCGGCATCTGGAGGACTGGTTTTTCTGCGTTCTGCCAACCTCCACGGTCTACTGTCCGGGACAGCGCTATGAAAGTAAGGAAGCCGAGGTGCGGCAGGTCGAAGATTTTTTACGCGAAAAGGGCGTAAAGCGGCTGGCGCTTGTGTGCGCGTCGTCTTTGGGGGCCGATCTTGCGCTGGCGTTTCTGGCGCGGACGAAAATTCCCGCAGAGCACGTGTTTTTTGACGGCGGACAGTTCGCGCAGATCGGAAAGGCCGCGCGGCGGGCGATGACGCCGTTTTTGCACCTCGCGATCAAAAGCGTTTTCTGGACGAACGGCGCGAGTCTCAAAAAAATCATGTGGTGCGACGACGCGTCGATCAGACCCTATTTTCTGGCCGCGGGGAAGGCTCTGCGCTGCGGAAATCTCCGGCGGCAGCTGCTGGACTCGCTCGAAGACAAACCCTTCCCGGCACTTTCCGAGGCGCTTCAGGCGCAGGCGTATTTTTCGTTCGGAAGCGCGGAGGAGCATTTTAAGTACCGCGAGGCCGTGAAAAAAGCGTACCCGAAGGCGCATTTCCCGGTGTTTGAAAACTACAACCACATGCAGTACCAGATCAAAGACCCCGCAGGCTTTGCGGACATGCTTCGCGCGATCGTGGAAACCGGCAGGCTGCCGGACGGAATTTCTGCCCTGCGCGAAGGATAAGAGGAAAAAGATGCTGTATTCCGAAAAACTGAACCAATTCAAGCAGGATTTTCCGGCGAAGACCATAACGGTCGACGGCGCGGAATTTCGCTATGTGCTGTGCGGAAAAGACGCCGGGCGGACGCTGGTGCTTCTGAACGGCGGAATGAACACGCTCGAAATGTGGATGGACTACGCGCAGGCGCTGTCAAAAGACGAGCGCGTGCTGCTCTTTGACTATCCGCAGGCGCTGCGCACAAACGGGGCGCTTATCACGGGGATGCACGCGTTTTTTGCGCGGGTCGGCGTCGAGAACCCCATTTTCGTCGGGGCCAGCGACGGCGGCATGGTCGCGCAGCTCTACACGCAGAAATATCCGCGGGAGGTCGGCGGGCTGGTGCTCATTTCGACCGGCGGCATGGACGAAAAGACGATCCGGACGCTCAAAAAGCAGTACCGCTTCGGCCCGCTGATGCTCTGGTATATGAAGCACTGCAATTATGAAAAGCTCAAGCCGCGGCTCATCAAGGCGAGCCTTCGCCACCTTCGAAACGAGAGCGCAGACGAGATCGCCTACGCGAAGGACATGTTCGAGACGATTTTCCGCGACTTCCCGCAGGAAAAGGACGTGCATATTTCCTCGCTCCTGCTGGACCTTCTGAAGCAGACGCCGGT